>NZ_VKHS01000113.1 GCF_014141525.1 Streptomyces calidiresistens | reverse complement strand
GCGTGGGGGTCGCGGAACAGCCCGGTCGGGTCGGGCACATTCTCCGGTGCCCGGTCCGCCGGTACGGGCGGGGTGCCGGGGCCGGGCAGGAACGGCCGCAGCCGTTCGTACACCTCCTGGATGTCGGCGGGACGCTCCTCCGGCGCCTTGCCCAGCAGGTGCAGGACGAGCCCGTCCAGCTCCGCGGGCAGCTCCGGCCGCAGCTCGCGCGGCGGGGTGGGGGCGTCGTTGACGTGCTGGGACATCAGGGCGAAGTCGGTGGTCGCGGTGAACGGCCGCCGCCCGCACAGCATCTCGTACAGGACGCAGCCCAGCGCGTACAGATCTGTGGCGGGGGTGACCCGCCCGCCGCGCACCTGCTCCGGCGACATGTACGGGTAGGTGCCGATGGGGCTGCCGGTCGCGGTCAGCCTGGTGACATCACTGCGCAGGATGGCGGCGATGCCGAAGTCGATGACCTTCACCGTCCCGTCCCGCGCGACGAGGATGTTGCCGGGCTTGAGATCCCGGTGGACGGCCGGGATCTCGTGCGCGTGGGAGAGGACGGTCGCGATCTGGGCGGCGACGGACACCGCCCAGGACAGCGGCAGCGGCACGCCCGGTCTCACGTACACCGACAGCGGCACGCCCTCCACCAGCTCCATGACCAGGTAGAGGTGTTCGAGCGCGTCGTCGAGGACCGCGTCGTGAACCTGGGGGACGCCCGGGTGCCGGATGCGGGCGGTGACCCGGGCCTCGCGACGGAACCGCTTGACGAACTCCTCGGCCATCGCCGGGGAGGGGACGGCCTGCCGCCGGATCAGCTTCACGGCGACCGGCCGGTCCAGCACGGCGTCATAGCCGCGCCACACGTCCCCCATGCCGCCGTGGCTGATCTCCTCCAGGAGTTCGTAACGTCCGGCGATCACCTGCTGCGGCACCCTGCCCCCGTCGTGTCCGCGCGCCGGCGCGTACACGGTGGGTGGCGTCGGCGGTCCGTTCCGTTGACGGGCCAGTCTCGTGGGGGTGATCGGCCCCGGTCCAGACGGTTATGCCCCGTGCGGTGGAGTTGGCCGATTGTGACGTGTCATGGCCGAGATGCGGTCCCCGGCTCCGGCGACTCCACCGCCGCGCCCGGGGCGTCGTACTCCGCCCACACCGTCTTGCCGGGACCGCCGCACGGCCGGCGGGACCACCCCCAGCGGTCGGCCAGGCGCGCGACGAGCAACAGGCCGCGCCCGCCGGTGCGATCGGGCCCGGGCAGGCCCCGGGGGACCCTCGGGAGCCGGTCGCCCCGGGTATCGGTGACCTCGATCCGCGCGGTGTCGGGGTCCAGCGCCAGGCCCAGGGCGAAGTCCCGGCCGGGCACGCAGCCGTGGCGCACGGCGTTCGCCGTCAGCTCGGCCACGACCAGGATCAGCGCGTCATGGGCGCGCGAACCCTCCGGCACGCCCCGGGCGTGCAACCACTCGGCGGCGAACCTGCGGGCCAGCCGCGCGCCGCGCGGCGTGGAGGCGAAACGGGCCTCCACACGGCGCACGGGGCCGCCGGGGTCGATGGTGGGGAGGGTGCAGGGGGTGTGTGCGGGATGTGCGGTGCGGGGTGGATTCTCCGTCATGCCTCCACGATCAGCCGTCATGGCGTAGCGTCACCAGTGGTGACGCGCCGTCGCCGGGTGCTTGTACCCGGCGGTGGGCGTGCGGTACGCGGGAAAGGCGGCAACGATGCGGGACGAGGAGCGGAACGGGCGCACACCCGAGGGTCGGCGGCCGGACGACGAGAAGAACAACGGCGTGGTGACGGCCTTCGGCCGCCAGTTGAAACTCATGCGGACCCGGGCCGGCCTCGAACGCCCCGAGTTCGGCAAGCTGGTCGGCTACGCGCCGCAGTCCATCGCCTCGTTCGAACAGGGTCGCCGCATCCCGCCGCCCCGCTTCATCGAGCAGGCCGACGAGGTCCTGAACGCCGGAGGCGTGCTGGTCGCGCTGAAGGAGGAGGTGGGCCGGGCCCAGTACCCGGCCTTCTTCCGCGACATGGCCAAGCTGGAGGCCGAGGCGGTCTCCTTGCATGTGTACGCGGCCCTTGCCGTGCCGGGGTTGCTCCAGACCGAGGCGTACGCACGTGCCGTTTTCACGACGCGACGGCCACTCCTCGACGGAGACACAGTCGAGCAGCGAATTGCGGCCCGGCTGGCTCGGCAGAAGATCTTCTCCCGCAAGCCCATGCCCACCCTGAGCTTCGTCATCGAGGAGTCAGTGCTCAGGAGGCCCGTGGGTGGCAGAGCTACGTGGCGAGACCAGTTGGAGCAGTTGCTCTCTCATGGACGCCTACGAAACGTGGAGTTGCAAGTGATGCCGAATGAGCGAGCCGAGCACTGTGGGTTGGCCGGCCCGTTCACCTTGGTCGAGACGGGGGACGGGAGGAGGATGTCGTACGTTGAGATTCAGCAGACCAGCCGTCTGTACACCGATCGGCCTGCGGTGAGGGAATCCGAGGAGCAGTACGGCATTCTTCGGGCACAAGCCCTGACCCCTAGTGAATCGCTGGCCTTCGTCGAAGGACTCCTGGGAGAGACATGAACAGCCGAACGATGATCCAGACCGTGCCCAACTCGGCGTGGCGTAAGAGCAGCTACAGCAGCGGTGAGGGCGGAGAGTGCGTGGAGGTCGCCGGCGCTGTCGGCGCCATGCACGTCCGTGATTCCAAGCAGAGTGCCGGACCCATGTTGACTGTCCGCCCCGAGGCGTGGACCCACTTCGTCGGCATGGCAGCCCACGACCCCCGGCCCTGAGTCGGGGTGGGTCCTCGGGCTTCATCAACACCTGCCGAAGGAGGGATGACCGTGCAGCACGTCGTATCCCCCGTGCCGGAGTCGGCATGGTTCAAGAGCAGCTACAGCGGTTCCGAGGGCGGAGAGTGTGTGGAGGTCGCCCACACCGTTGACACGATGCACGTGCGCGACTCCAAGCAGGACAAGGGCCCCGTCCTGACCGTCCGGCCGGATGCCTGGACCCGCTTCGTCGGGTTGGCCGCCGGCCGGGGCGTGTAGGAACGGCCCGGGGCCCGTTCGGTGAACGGGCCCCACTCCCCCGCCGTTCAGGCGGCGTCGTCCAGCCCTTCCTCGCGGCGGATCATCCGCCACGCGGCCCGACGCGCACTGCGGTCCAGGTTGGACCGGAAGCTCCGGTCCGCGCCGAAGTACCGGCCGCCGAGTCCGGCGATGCTCTCGATGTGGTCGCCCATCTTGTCGGCGAACACCTTGTCGAAGACCTTGCCGAAGTTCTCCACGTCGTTGACGAGCGCCGCGGCCTTCACCTTGGGGTCGGCCCTGGCCTCCTCGAAGGGGCGGGCGAGGTCCTTCTCGGTGAAGTCCGTGCCGAACTTGGCGTTGAACTTCTCGATCAGCTCGGACAGAAGGGACTTCTCCTCCTCCTGGCCCGCGCCGCCCGAGCCGTCGCCGAACCCCGGCATCACCGCCGGGCCCTCGGGCGTCAACGAGAGGTCGTGCTCACCGGTCCGCTCCACCCGCAGGTGACTGAGGTCCACGTCGCCGATGTCCACCCCGCCGTCCGCGTGGCCGCGGAGTCGGGTCAGGAGGTAGCGGCCGTAGAGGTGCAGCCGCTCCAGGTCGGGGTCCCGGTAGGGGATGATCTGGGCGAGGAAGCCGTACTTGCGGACGTAGTCGTTGAGGTCGGCGCGGAAGTCCTCGGCTATCCGCACGTGCTCGTCGTCCTCGTCGCTGTCGCGCAGCGCCTCGTAGCGGATCACGGCCGGTGAGAGCAGCCGGTACAGCTCGGCGTGCAGCTTCTCCCAGCGGGTCGGGGAGCCGGCCGCCTTCTCCTTCGCCTCGAAGTACGCGGCGGCGAACCCGTCCATCTCCTCTTCCGAGATGATCGGCGCGGACATCACCCGGCTCTGCGCGGTGTACAGGAGATTGGGGTCCGAGGGGAGGGTGCCGGCTTCCTCGTAGTACGGGCGGAACGCCTCCTTGATGTCCTCGGCCTCGTTGACGAAGTCGAGGACGGCGAGGTCGGCCTGCGACTTGCGCTCGGCCGTGCGGTTGAGCCGGGAGAGGGTCTGCACGGCGGAGATGCCGGTCAGCTTCTTGTTGACGTACATCGTGGTCAACAGCGGCTGGTCGAACCCGGTCTGGTACTTCTCCGCCACCACCAGGATGCGGTACTCCTGCCGCCCCTGCGCCCCGGCCCGCACGGCCTTGTCGTCGTTGCGGGTGTAGGCGAACGCCTTGGGCAGCGCGGCCTCGCTCAGCCCGCCGTTCTCCTTGGTCTCGGTGGTCTCCTCGCCGTCGACGGTGAGGGAGCCGGAGAAGGCGACCAGGACACCCAGGTCGGGGAACCGGGTGTCGTACCCCCGGTCCTTGATGTACTCCTTGATCTTCCGCGCCATCTGCACGGCGGAGTGCCGGGAGGCGGTGACCACCATCGCCTTGGCCCGGCCGCCGAGCCGGCCCCGGGTGTGGCTCACGAAGTGCTCGACGATCACCTGCGCGTGCTGGACGACGGTCGAGTCGTGGGTGAGCGCGTACCGGGCGAGGAGCGGGTTCGCCTTGGAGGGCTCAACCTCCTTCTCGTCCGGGTTGCGGTTCACCAGCTTCCAGTACGTGTTGTACGTGACGTAGTTGCGCAGCGGGTCGAGGATGAACCCCTCCTCGATCGCCTGGCGCATCGAGTACGTGTGGAAGGGGATGTAGGTGGTCTCCCCGTCCACGCGGGTGGGGGTGCCGAAGAGTTCGAGGGTCTTGGCCTTGGGCGTGGCGGTGAAGGCGAAGTAGGAGAGGTTCGCGGCCCGGGAGCGTTCCTCGGCCTTCTTCCGCAGTTTCTCGGTGACGGTCAGCTCGGTCGCGCCGGCGTCCTCGGACTCGGGGTCCAGGCCCAGATCGCGCAGGGCGGCCCGCACGGCGGTGGCGGCGTCGCCGGACTGGGAGGAGTGGGCCTCGTCCACGATGATGGCGAAGGTCGTGCCCTTGATCTCGGTCGGGTTGCGCTGGATGTAGTCCAGCAGCGCCGGGAACGAGTGCAGGGTGACGGTGACGATCCTGCCGGTGTCGCGGGACAGCGCGCGGGCGAGCTGTTCGCTCTTGGTGCCGTGCTTCTCGTCGATCTTGACGACCAGGCCGTCGGTCTGGGAGAAGCCACCGACCGTCTCGCGGAGCTGGGCGTCCAGGTTCCGGCGGTCGGTGATGACGATGACCTTGTCGAAGACGGGGTCACCCGGCTTGATGCGACCGGCGGCCAGGGCCTCGGGGTCCAGGGTGCGCGGATCGGTGTCCGCGTGGAGGTCGGAGAGGCGGTGGGCGAGCCAGCCGATGGTGTTGGACTTGCCGGAGCCGGCCGAGGCCATCACCAGGTAGTCCCGCCCGGCGCCGTGGCGGGCGGCGTGGTCGGTGAGCTTGCGGACCACGTCCCACTGGTGGAAGCGGGGGAAGATCGTGTTGCGGACGGTGCCGCCGCCGGGCGTCCGGGTCTTCTGCTGGTGGGCGAACCGGTGCAGCAGGTCCAGCCAGTTGTCCGGGGCCCAGACCTGCTCCCAGAGGTAGGAGGTCGAGTAGGTACCGGGGACGGTCGGGGCGGGGTTGCCCGCGCCGCCGGAACGGCCGGGGCCGGCGGAGCCGGTGTTGAAGGGCAGGAACTTCGTGTTCTTGCCCCGGAGCTGGGTGGTGACGAAGACCAGGTCCGGATCGACGGCGAAGTTCGCGATGACGCGGTGCCGGAAGATCGGCTCGGTCGGGTCGCGGTCGGTGCGGTACTGCGCCTTGGCCTGCTCGACGCCCTGACCGGTGAGAGGGTTCTTCAACTCGGCGGTGGCCACGGGCAGGCCGTTGAGGAGCAGGGTGAGGTCGAGGGCGTTGCCCTCGTCTGCCGGCTTGGTGGCGTAGCGCAGCTCGCGGACGACGGTGAGGCGATTGGCCCGGTAGTCGTCGAGAACGGAGTCATCGGGGACGAGGTTCGGCTTGAAGTAGGCGACGCGGATCAGGACACCGCGATCCTTCACGCCGTTGCGCAGGACGTGGAGCAGGCCCTCGTCCGTGATGGCCTTGTCCAGCCGCTTCACGAAGCCGCGCTGGGCCTCGTTCGGATCGCCGTAGACGGTCCGCAGCTCGTGCCACTCGTCGGGCTGGGTGGCACCGATGAACGTGAACAGCTCGTTGGGGTCCAGGCCGAGATCGGCCCGGTAGTCCCCCGGCCGACCCTCCCGCCACCCGCGCTCGACCATCGCGGCGACGATGGCCCTCCCGAACGCGGACTCGTCGTGGATGGGGCTCATACACCGACTCCGTCCGTCACATTCCGCCCACTCGCGCTCGACACGTCGAACTGCCCGGTCACCGCAGCGGTGATGAGCGCCTGGCGGCGCTCGCCGAGAAGCGCGAACTGACGCTCAATACGCGACTGAAGCGCATTCAAGCGGGCGCGCTCATCAGACACACGCTTCACAAACGCGTCCTGCACGTCAGAAGTCACAGCGGGAATCGGCCAGGCCTTGACTTCCTCAAATCTAATATTTGCCATGGATTGAGAGGCGCCATTAGAAACTGCTGCACACAGGTCCCTAACCCTTTTACCTCGCGCCACGGCGGCAATAAACTCAGGAGAGACTCCCGACAGCAATCGCACCCGAAAAATTTTGTCCGAAAGCAGCAATTTTCGACGAATTCGAGGGACGGCAGCCGTTGATCCAACAAGTTGTGGGGTGTTCGCGCGCACAACAAGTAGATCACCTTCACGCACCTCATTTGAGGTGTCCGGAGAAATCGAGTTCGGCAGACGCTTGTTCTCCTCCGGGAGGAAAACTCCCGGCCTCAAGCTGCTGACCTTTAGTACCCCCCACTCGTGATCCCCTGCAGGGATGGCATCACACTGCGGGCTGACGCCCTGATCAACTCCCCAGATAAAACGACGAAACGGGATGCTCCCCCACTCAGTCATCATCCTCTGAATCTCCAAGTCAAGCTGAGCACTCTCCCTCTCCCTCAACTTTTCGAGGAATTGGAACTGAAGATCAACCATTTGATCCATGCGGGCAGTCTCAATATCAAGGAACTTGACGATTCGACGCTGCCCATCCAGTGGGATGGAACGAACGAGTAGATTTCTCAGAAATTCATCAGGCACTCGCCGCTGCCCTGCCACCCCATACATCTCAGCCTCTCCCAACTTGAGAAAGGAATGAGCATTGACAAGGTAATACAAGAACCGACCATCGACTTGACTCCCTGGGCGCAACACGTGCAGTTCCGTTGTTCCCGCCCCCACTCCTCCGTGGAGCCCTTCAATCAGAACTGCCCGCCCCGCCTCGAAAGTCGGGGTGATCTTCGGAACAAGTACGTCACCGTCTTGAAAGCGCGTGTACCCCGTTGCAACAGCAGCCTTACGACGCCGCCTTGAAAGATCCAGCCGAGAACCGGGCCAAACGGCCTCCATCGGCAGGAAGGTCAACTCGTCACCATCTGCCAACCGGTCGAAGGCCGGAGTCGGCGGATTGATCTGAGCGAGGTGTCGAAGTCGAACGGTACTCACTCTGTCACCTCGCTCAGCAGCGTCTGGATCTCGGCCTCCAGGGCCTTCAATTCCGCGTCGATCTCCGCTAGCGGGCGCGGCGGCTTGTAGACGTAGAAGTGGCGGGTGAAGGGGATCTCGTAGCCGATCTTCGTCTTCGTGTGATCGATCCAGGCATCAGGGACGTGGGGGTGGACCTCGCGCTTCAGGTACTCCTCCACGTCCTCGTCCAGCGGCACGTTCTCGTAGTCCCGCAGCTCGGCGTCCGGCTCGGCCTGGCCCTTCACCCTCTGCACCTCGCCCTCCGGGTCGCGGACGCCCACGGCGTCGCGGAGTGCCTTGGTGAACGGCGCTCCGGTCGGCCAGAGCAGGCCGGCGCCGACCACCGCGTCCTTCAGCGCGACCAGCGCGTCCGACTTCGTCTCCCAGGAGGAGCCCAGCAGCGTGCGCACGGCCGCCACGAAACCGTCCGCGTCGGTGAGCTTCTGCACCGGCTTCGCCGCCGCCAGGGCGGCCAGCGTCTCCTCGGTGACCTCGAAGCGGAGCTTGAGGGGGCGCTCGACGGTGATGCGGCGGTAGCCGAAGTCCTCGTTCCGGAAGACCTTCACCTTGCCGTGCAGGGGGTGTTCGGGGTCGTCCGCGACCCGGATCGCGTCTCCGTACAGGCGGGTGATCTCGGCGATGTGCTCCTCACCGAGTTGCTTGCGCTTGTCGCCCAGGGACTTGCGCATCTTCCGCCACTGGTCGCGGGCGTCCAGGAGGACGACCTTGCCCTTGTGGTCGGGGGCCTTGCGGTTGGTGAGGATCCAGAAGTAGGTGGAGATACCGGTGTTGTAGAAGAGCTGGTCCGGGAGGGCGACGATCGCCTCCAGCCAGTCGTTCTCCAGGATCCAGCGGCGGATCTCCGACTCCCCCGAGCCGGCCGCGCCGGTGAACAGCGGGGAGCCGTTGAAGACGATGGCGATGCGGGAACCGCCGCCGCCCTTGACGTCCACCGGCTTCATCTTGGAGATCATGTGCTGGAGGAACAGCAGCGAGCCGTCGTTGATGCGCGGCAGTCCGGCGGCGAAGCGGCCGGCGGTGCCGAGGTGCTTGTGCTCGTACTCGACCTCGTCCCTGACCTTCTTCCACTCCACGCCGAAGGGCGGGTTGGCCAGCAGGTAGTCGAACTTCTCCCGCCGGTGGCCGTCCTGGGAGAAGGAGTTGCCGAAGGCGATGTTCTCGGGGCTCTGGCCCTTGATCATCAGGTCGGACCGGCAGATGGCCCAGGACTCGGGGTTGAGCTCCTGCCCGTAGACCTCGACCGTGGCGTCCGGATTGTGGGCCTTGATGTGCTCCTCGGCCGCGCTGAGCATCCCGCCCGTCCCGCAGGCCGGGTCCATGACCGTACGCACCGTTCCCGGCAGGCTGAGCGCGTCCTCGTCGGGCGCGATCAGCAGATTCACCATCAGCTCGATGACCTCGCGCGGGGTGAAGTGCTCACCGGCGGTCTCGTTGGACTGCTCCGCGAAGCGGCGGATCAACTCCTCGAAGACGTAGCCCATGTTGTGGTTGGAGACCACCTCGGGCCGCAGGTCCAGGTCGGTGAACCGGCCGATCACCTTGTACAGCAGATCCGCCCGTTCCAGGCGGGTGATCTGCTGGGTGAACTCGTAGCGCTCCAGGACCTCGCGGGCGTTGTCGGAGAAGCCCCCCACGTACATCTTCAGAAGTTTCGCGGCGTTCTGCGGGTCGGCGGCGATCCGCTTCAGCGTGAGGTCGCTGGTGTTGTAGAAGGAGTGGCCCGAGGCGCGGCGCAGGAAGTGATCGGTGTCGATCTCCTGACCCCGGAAGCGCTCGATCGTCTCCGCGACCTTCGCCCGGGTCGGCTCCAGGACGCACTCCAGGCGGCGCAGCACCGTGAACGGCAGGATGACCTTTCCGTAGTCGGACTGCTTGTAGTCGCCGCGCAGGAGGTCGGCGACGGACCAGGCGTGGTTCGCCAACTCCGCATGCTTGCTGCTGTTCAAGGGATTCCCCGATGTCCTTCCGAGTCTCGTTCCGCCCCACGGGACGGGTGCGGACCAGTGTGGTCGATGGATGCCGGCGCCGGGGCCGATTCAGGACGGATCGGTGACCGATCGTTCCGATTCGGTGACCGGTGGAAGCAGGGCACCGCCGGTGAGGCCGTCGGTCAGGAGGTCGGCCGCCTCCTCCGCCAGCCGGGCGGCCTCCCGGGCGCGGGCGCGCAGGTCCCGCACGCGGCGGAACGCCTCTCCGTGGCGGCGCTGCTCGGCGAGCGGCAGGAGGGGGACGCGCAGGCGTCCGGCCGCGACGGTGACGACGGTGCTACCGGTGGATGCGCCCGCGATGTTGTCGCCGGCGGCGAGATGGCCGGCCAGGAACCAGGGGTCCAGTCGGCCGGGGTCCGGGCGCAGGAGGTGGATGTGCGGGCCCAAAAGCGCGCCCGCGTCGCGCTCCTCCGCCACCCGGGTCATGGGGCCGGTGCCGGACGCCAGGGCGCGGATCAGTACGTCGCCCGGCCGGATCACGGGGGTGGTCGCGGCGTCCGGGCCTGCGGGTTCGGTGGCGCCGGTGGGTTCGGCCGGCGTCGCGGGTGCGCCGGAGGGGGCGGTGTCCCGGGCGATGTCCTCGGCGGTGAGGACCGCCGGCGGACCGTCCGCCGGGGTGTCGGCGGGGGGT
>NZ_VKHS01001129.1 GCF_014141525.1 Streptomyces calidiresistens | reverse complement strand
GGGCGGGGCGGGCGGCGCGGTGAAGCCAGGCGGCCCCGGCCGCGCCGATCAGGGCGGCTGCGGCGTGCCCGTGCCACAGGCCGTCGACGTGCGGGGCCAGGGCCAGGGCGGGGGTGGTCAGGGTGTAGGCGATGCGCTCGCGGCGCAGGCGTCGGCGGCGGGTGCGGGGGTCGGCCGCCGTCGCCTCGGCATCGGTCACGGTCACGGGGGTGGTCCTGGTGGCCACGGCGGTGGTCTCCTTCGGGGTGCGGCGCCCGGGCGGGGGCGGGGAAGCGGGTGTGCCGGTGGCCCGGCCCCCGAGGAGCGGGGCCGGGCCACCGGCACGAAACGAAAGGGGACAGGGGGGAGGGCGGCTCAGTTGGCGCGCAGGAATCCGGGCTTGGGCTGGCGGATGCCCTGGCGCTGGAGGTCCTGGGCGGCCTCGTAGACGCCCTCGTACTCGGCGCGGTGGGCACCGGCGGCGTCCTCGGCCGCCCGGGTGACGACCTCGCTCGCGCGGGACATGTCGGTGGTCGCCTCGGCCGCGGCCTCCATGCTCCGGGCGACCTCCAGCATCGCGGCGACGTGCCGGGGGTCGACCTCGGAGTCGGCCATCAGCTCGGCCATCCGCCGTGCGGCGGCGGCGTTGCGCAGGGCGCGGCGGCGCACCCCGGTGACGCGGTCCTGGAGGCGGGCGGCGGCCAGGGAGAGCCGCACCAGGCGGGTGGCGAGTCCGAGGAAGGAGTTGTCGTCGGGGATGCCGGGCGAGCGGTCCCGGCCGTCGGGAACGTTGAGTTCGGCCATCGGTGTCTCCTCAGATGGACTGGTTGTGGACGCGGGCCGAGGGGGTGGCGAGGTCGGCGTCGGCCGCCGCGCGCTGGACGGGGCGGTAGGTCTCCTCCATGTCGGTGTGCAGGGCCTCGGCCTCCTCGGCCGCCGCGAGCGTCGCGGCGCGGGCGTTGCCGGAGGCGGCCGCGATCTCCTCCATCACCTCCGACAGCCGCTCCATCGCGACGGAGGTGCGGCGGCCGATGACGTTGTGGTGGGCGGCCAGGTCCTCGGCCAGGTCCCGGAGCGCGGCGGCGACCTCCTGCGCCTGGCGGGCGGCGGCCTCGCACAGGTCGTGCGCCGAAAAACCGGCGTCGGTGAGGGTGGCGAGGAGGTCCAGGACGTCGTTCAGGTCCACGTCGGTGTCGTGGGTGGCGGCGCCGACGTGCAGGCCGGCGGTGCGGCCTCCGGCCGCCGCGACCGGACCGGTTCGGGTTCGCTGGTTGGGCATGGGGGGTGCCTCCTTGCTGGGGTGCCCGGGTGCGGTGGTGCCCGGGCGGGCGGTGTGCGGGGT
>NZ_VKHS01001128.1 GCF_014141525.1 Streptomyces calidiresistens | reverse complement strand
CGTAAGAGGAATATACGAGACAGCCGGGAAGGGGTCGCAGGGCCCGCCGGTGACGTGAAACGGCTGGCCGTGGAACTTCTCCCACGCACCACAGCGACTCTCGTGCCTCTCATCGAAGCAGTTCGACTGCGCTTAACCGGTTCAGCTTATTGACATGTCAGTGACATTCTGGCCTGATTTCAGGGGAGCGCTCCCACACCCTCTCGACCCACGGAACCCCGGGACGGGTTCCACGAGGAGACCCCCATGAAGAGAGCGACCAAGATCTCCACGGCACTGGGCGGAGCCGCCGCCGTGCTGCTCGGGATGGTCGTCGCCGCGCCCCTCTCCGCCTCCGCCCAATCCAGCCCCCGGGCGGGCCTCCATGTCGCCGACGGGCGCATCCTGGAGGCCAACGGCAACGACTTCGTCATGCGCGGCGTGAACCACCCCCACTCCTGGTACACGCAGCACACGGCGGCCTTCGGTCACATCAAGGACCTGGGCGCCAACACCGTCCGCGTCGTGCTCAGCAGCGGCGACCGCTGGTACAAGAACGACACCGAGGACGTCGCCGACGTCGTCTCGCTGTGCAAACGGAACCGCCTCATCTGCGTCCTCGAGGTCCACGACACCACCGGCTACGGCGAGGAACCCGAAGCCGCATCCCTCGACCAAGCCGTCGACTACTGGATCGACATCCAGGACGCCATCAAGGGTGAGGAGGACTACGTCGTCCTCAACATCGGCAACGAGCCGCACGGCAACCAGGGCTACGGGAACTGGACCGCCGACACGATCTCGGCGATCAACCGCCTGCGCGACGAGGACTTCCACCACCTGATCATGGTGGACGGCCCCAACTGGGGCCAGGACTGGACCAACACCATGCGCACCAACGCGCGCCGGGTCTTCGACTCCGACCCCCACGCCAACACGGTGTTCTCCATCCACATGTACGGCGTCTACGGGACCCGGTCCGCCGTCAGCTCCTACCTCAACGACTTCGTCAACGCCGGACTGCCCATCCTGGTCGGAGAGTTCGGCCACTACCACTCCGACGGCAACCCCGACGAGGACGCCATCCTGGAGATCAGCGAGCACCTGGGCACCGGATACCTCGGCTGGTCCTGGAGCGGCAACAGCGGCGGTGTCGACTACCTCGACATGGTGGTCGACTTCGACCCGAACCGGCTCACCGAGTGGGGCGAGCGGATCTTCAACGGCCCCAACGGCATCGCCGCCACCGCCGTCGAGGCCACCGTCTACGGCGACGGCGGAAACGGACCCGGCGGCCCCGGTGACGACACCGAGGCGCCCACCGCCCCCGGCCGGTCTCGTAT
>NZ_VKHS01001127.1 GCF_014141525.1 Streptomyces calidiresistens | reverse complement strand
GTCCTGAGGGGCGCCCCGTCACGGGGCGCCCCTCAGGACGAGGGGTCGGTCCCCGCCCCCGGGCCCGGAGGGGCCGCCGCGACCGTCGACGGGGCGGGGAAGGCCTCCCAGCCGCCGGCCGGCGCGGTGCCGACGTCCAGGGTGCGCAGGGCGGCGAGCAGCTCCGGATCCTGGGCGTCCAGCCAGTCCACCAGTTGCCGGAAGGACACGCAGCGCACGTCCTCCATCGGGCAGATCTCCCGGATCACGTCCTCCACGGCACGCATGTAGATGCCGCCGTTCCACCCGTTGAAGTGGTTGCCGATGATCAACGGCGCGCGGTTGCCGTCGTACGCGCGGCGGAAGCCCTGCAACAGGCCCTCGCGGGTCTGCTGCTCCCAGAAGGGGTGCATGGACGGGTCGCCGCTGCCCGGCCCGGACTGGTTGACCATGAAGTTGTAGTCCATGGCCAGCACCTCGAAGGAGCGGCCCGGCATGGGCACCTGCTGGAGCGGGATGTCCCACACCCCGTCGGGGGTGCGGTCGGGCCACACCTGCCGTCCGTTGCCGCTGGAGTCGTAGCGCAACCCCAGGTCCGCGGCGGCGCGCAGCAGGGCGTCCCGGCCCTCCAGGCAGGGGGTGCGACCGCCGACGAGTTCCTCCTCGTAGTCGAAGGGGAGCGGTTCGAGGTGGTCCCAGCCGGTGACGGTCTTCCAGTTGGAGACCATCCACTTGGCCTGCTCGGTCTCCGAGATCCAGTCCTCCGGCGTCCAGGTGTTCACTCCGGTCGGTCCGCAGAAGTGGCCGTTGAAATGGGTGCCGATCTCGCTGCCGTCCAGCCAGGCACCGCGAAGTTGTTCGAGGGTGGCGGCGATGCTCTCGTCCGAGAGGTACCCGATGTCCGAGGCGCCGGGGGAACGACCGGGGGGCGCGTACAGGTCGCGCCGGCTCTCGGGGAGCAGGTAGATGCCGGTCAGGAAGTAGGTCATGTGGGCGTCGCTCTCCCGGGCGATCTCACGGAACCGGGAGAACAGGCGGTTGCCGTCCTCCCCCGCCCCGTC
This sequence comes from Streptomyces calidiresistens, assembly GCF_014141525.1. GTDB lineage: Bacteria > Actinomycetota > Actinomycetes > Streptomycetales > Streptomycetaceae > Streptomyces > Streptomyces calidiresistens. The sequence goes on along the minus strand of NZ_VKHS01001127.1, from coordinate 282 downwards.
CCAGGAGAAGACCACGAACTGCGGCGGCTTCCCGCCGGGCTCCAGGCGATCGACGACCGGCTGGTTGGGCTGCTGCCCGGTCAGCGCGGTGGAGCCGTCGCCGAGCAGGTGGGGGTTGCCCCGGGAGGGTCCTGCCGGGGCGGCGGCGCCCGGCTCCCCGGCAGCGCCGTCCCGGTCCTCCCCCGGTCCCGGCCCCCCTCCCGAGCAGGCCGCCAGGATCACGGCCAGGGCGGCGGCGAGGAGTACTCGTCCCCCCGGACGCCGTCTCCCCCGGGCCTCCCG
>NZ_VKHS01001126.1 GCF_014141525.1 Streptomyces calidiresistens | reverse complement strand
CGGGTCCCCCGGGCACGGGGAAGCGGGGGCGCGGGACGGCGGTCCCGTCCGGTGTCAGGGCATCGGGGGTCGGGTCAGCGCGCGTTCCACCAACTCGGCGACCCGGAGTCCGGCCCGCCGGGCCTCCATGTGGAGACGACCGACGTTGGTGTTCGCGCCCGCCAGCGCCGTGAGGACGGCGTTGGGTCCGGCCGCGTAGGTGGCGACGTATCCGTGGTCCCCCCGGACGACCAGTTCACGGAAGGCGCCCCGGCCGGTGTTGTCGGCCAGGCGGAGCGCCACCCCCAGGGCGGCCGCCGTGAGGGCGGCGGTGCTCTCCGGCTCCGGGTCCACGGTGTCGTGGGCCAGGATCAGTCCGTCCACGCTGGCCGCCAGGACCCCGGTGACACCGGGGACCCGGGCGCGCAACCTGCGTAGTTCGTCGAGGAGTTCGGGCTCCGTCGACATCGTCGTCATCAGCTGCCTCCTTTCGGCCCGCTGCCTCAGCGCACGCCTCATGAGGAGGGGCGGGGAGCCTCGGGGAGGAACGGGGGTGTCACAGGTGGGCCTCCAATGCGTCGCGTAGCCGCCGGAGCAGGGCGATGTCGGCGTCCCCGGAACCGGATCCGGCCGTGATCCCGGCGATGCCGGCGACCGTGCCGAGGCCGGCCGCGTACGGGGCGGCGGGCCGGGCGCCTCCCCCGGCCGGTCCCGGCGGCGCGACGGGCGGCGCGGCCGGGGTGGTCCGGGGGGTCTCGACGTGACCGGCGGCGGCCAGCCGGCGCACGTCGACGAGCGTGTGGAAGGCCAACCGTCCCAGTTCGCGGGCGATGTCGGCCGGGGTGCGGACGCCGTCGGCGAGGTCGAGGACGGCACGGCGACGGGGGGTGACGGCGGCGGCGGCCCCCTCGGGGAGCTTCTCCATCGGGATCGGTACGACGGGAGCGGTGTCCACCTCGGGGCACGGCCACACCTCGTGCAGCAGTCGTCGGCGGCGGCGGGTCTCGCGGGCGACGGTCTCGATGCCGATGGGGCGCACGGCACCGGAGGGGTCGGACATCGTGAGGCCGGGGTGGAAGCGGGCGGGTCCGCCGGCGGCGTCGAGGGCGAAGTAGGCGGCGTCGAAGAGGGCCGCGAGGCGACAGATCTCCGCCTCCCCGCGTCCCGGCGCGTCGGCGTCGGCGAAAAGATGCTCGGGGGCGGGGGCGGCCGGGCTCTCGGCCCCGACCACCCGCCCCTTCACCAGGTAGAGGGTGCCCCGGTCGCGCAGGAGGGCCCCGGTGGCGCGCTCGGCGGCCAACTGCCTGAGCACGGCGGGGATCCGGTCGGCTGCGGGCGGGGCGG
>NZ_VKHS01001125.1 GCF_014141525.1 Streptomyces calidiresistens | reverse complement strand
GGGCGAGACCGTCGTGGTCTCGGGGGCTTCCGGCGGCGTCGGCCTGGCGCTGGTGCAACTCGCCCGGGAGCGAGGCGCGCGGGTGCTCGCCATCAGCAGCGGATCCAAGGTCGGTTCGGTGCGCGAGGCGGGCGCCCACCATGTCGTCGACCGCGCGCAGGACATCATCGAACAGATCCGCGGCGTGGCCCCGGAGGGTGTCGATGTCGTACTCGATGTCGTCGCCGGGGACCTGCTGGGGGAAGGGCTTCCGTTGCTGCGCGAAGCCGGCCGGTGGGTCGTGGCCGGTGCGCTGGGCGGGTACGACGTGAAACTCGACGTGCGTCGCCTCTACCTGCACAACGCTCGGATCATCGGTTCCGCGATGCACACGCCCCGGCATTTCGACCTGCTCGTGGAGCTGGCTCGGCGGGCCGGAATCCAACCCGTTGTCGCCGCCACGTTTCCCCTGGAGCAGGCAGCCCGGGCGCAGGAGGAACTCGGCCGTCGGGAGCACGTGGGAAAGATCGTCATGCATCCCTGAACCCGGAGGTCATGGTTGCCGCTCAACCGGTGGAGACGCGTTCCGCGCGAGTGCCCCCCTTGGTTGTCGAGCCGTTCCGGAGGCCGGAGCCGGGCGCGGGCATCCCCCTTCCCGTGGCCACCGGATATCCGGGGGAGGGGGGATTCGGGTGACGGGAAGGGGGTGTGTTCGATTCTTCCAACACGTGAGACGGGGGCTCGAATTTTCTCGGAAGTACGCGTTCCGTGTTTTTCTGGTGACGGAGGGGAATAACTCACCGGGAATCACCCCGCAGGGTGAGGAAGGTTGACTGGAGCGAAAGTGAAGGAAAATCAGATCATCTCGGAATGGTGCTGTGAGGTCATGCCCGGCCGGGTGCGGGGCGCCGTTTCCCGGTGCATCTCCCGGGGGCGGGGCCGATGAGGGCGGGCGCGTTCCGGTGCGAGGTGGTCGCCCGATGTCCGGAATCCCAGGGCGAGTGGGTGCTCGCGAGCCGCTCGGTCGGCTCCCCCCGCCTGGCGTTGCGCTGGTTGCAGGAGTGGGCCGGGCGGCTGGCCGAGGCCCCCTGCCCGGAGGGAGGGGAGAGCTCACCCTCCTCGCTGCACGGCTGGCCGGCCGACCGCCGGCACCGGGAGCGCCGGGCGGCGCTGCTGGCCGCCGGGCGGCCGGTGCGGTTCCTCGTGGACGTGGTGGACCGGATGGGCGGCGGGGGCGGCACGGTGGCCGTTCGCTACACGCTCTCCTGCCGCCCGATCCTGCCCGCCCGGTCGTTGCGCCCGATGCCCGCGGAGTTCCCGGAGGCCGTGTAGGGGCGGGCAGGGG
>NZ_VKHS01001124.1 GCF_014141525.1 Streptomyces calidiresistens | reverse complement strand
TATAAGAGAAAGCCCGGCGCCCCGGCGATCGCCGCCGGCGGCAGCCGCCGGATCGGGCGCCGTTTCCACCCCCGGGACCACCCCCGCCTGATGGGCGGACTCCCCGCCGTGGTGGCCCTCGTCGTCACCCTGGTGTTCTCGGCGAGCGCCCTGCACCACCCCAAGGGCGGGGAGGAGATCGGCTTCCGGGCCCTGCCGCCGCACACGGTGCTGCTCGCGGTCCTCGCCTGCGCGGCGCTGGTCGTGCGGAGCCGGCGCCCGTGCACCGTGCTCGCCCTCACCGTGTTCCTCGCGCTCGTCGAGTGGTCGCTCACCGTCGCGTGGCTGCCGGTCGAGCAGCGCAACAACGCCATGGCCATCGTTGTGGTGGTCGCCCTCTTCTCGGTCGCGGCGGGGAACGACCGCCTCGCCGCCCGGCGGGCCGTGGCGCTCGCCCTGCCCGTGCTGCTCGCCGGCGCCCTGCTGCTGGGCCCCCGCCCCTGGTACGCCGCCGAGAACTTCGCGGTCCTGGCCTGGGGGCTGGTGGCGGTGGCGGCCGGGGAGGCGGTGCGCAGCCGTCGTGCGGTGCTCGGGGCCATTCGTGAGAGGGCCGAGCGGGCGGAGCGCACCCGGGAGGAGGAGGCCCGCCGGCGGGTGGCGGAGGAGCGGCTGCGGATCGCCCGCGAGTTGCACGACGTGGTCGCCCACACCATCGCGCTGATCACCGTGCAGGCCGGGGTCGCCTCGCACCTGATGGACAGCAGGCCCGACCGGGCCCGCGAGGCCCTGGCCCACGTGCGGGAGGCCGGTCGGCGGGCCCTGACCGAATTGAGCGAGACGGTCGAGGTGTTGCGCCAGCCCGACGAACCCTCCGCACCCACCCGACCGGCGGCCGGCTCCGCCGACCTCGACGAACTGATCGAGGATTTCGCCCGCACCGGGATGCGGGTGTCGGTGGAGCGTCCACGGCCGGGGCCGCCCCTGCCGGCGGCGGTCGATCTGGCCGTCCACCGGGTGGTGCGCGAGGCGCTGACCAATGTTCACAAGCACGCCGGGCCGACCGCCCGGGCGACGGTGCGGCTCTCCCGGTCGGGGACCCCCGGGGAGCCCCGGCTGACCATCGAGGTCCTCGACGAGGGACCGCCGGGACCCGGCGGCGAAACGGCGGGGGTGCCGGGGGCCGATGCCGTCCCGCGCGTGTCCGGAACGGGCGGGCACGGGTTGACCGGGATGCGCGAGCGCGCGGCGGCCCTCGGCGGCACCTGCGCGACCGGCCCCCGCCCCGGGGGCGGCTTCCGGGTTCTGGTGGACCTGCCGCTGCGCCCGCCCCCGGCCGGTGGGGGCGGG
>NZ_VKHS01001123.1 GCF_014141525.1 Streptomyces calidiresistens | reverse complement strand
CACCCCGGGCCCCGCCCGCCGCCCGGGGCACGACCCCTCAGCGCCGGGGACACCGACCGTCCGGCGCCGCCGGCGACGCCGAGGCGACGCGCTCCGGGCCCCCGACGCGTTCCCCGATCGTCCCGACTCCTCCCGGGAACCCGGCACCCCCGGCACGGAAGGCCCGGTGAACCGATGACCGCCCCGGAGCACCTGCTGGACCGGGTCCGCGACCGCATCGCGGAGGAGTGGTCCCGGGACCCCGCCCCGACCGGCGGGGCCGGCCCCGCCGACCGACTGCCCCCGGCCGTCGGGGACCTGCGCGACGACCTCCTGGGCGCCGGCCCCCTGCAACCGTTGCTGTCCGCCCCGGGCACCACGGATGTCCTGGTCAACGGCCCCTCCGAGGTGTGGGTGGACCGGGGGAGAGGGCTGGAGCGGGCCGCCGTCCGCTTCCCCGACACCGCCGCCCTGCGCCGGCTCGCCCAACGCCTGGCCTGCGCCGCCGGCCGTCGCCTCGACGACGCCCGCCCCTGGGTGGACGCCCGCCTGCCGGACGGCACCCGCCTGCACGCCGTCCTGCCGCCCATCGCCGTGGGATCCCCCCACCTGTCGCTGCGCGTCGTGCGGCACCGCCCCTTCACCCCGGCCGAACTCGTCGCCTCCGACACCCTCCCGCCCGGCGGCGAGCACCTGCTGCGGGCCCTCCTCGACGCCCGACTCTCCTTCCTGATCAGCGGCGGCACCGGAAGCGGCAAGAGCACCCTGCTCTCCTGTCTCCTCGGGCTCGTCGACCCCCGTGAGCGGATCGTCCTGGTCGAGGACTCCGCCGAACTGCGCCCCGCCCATCCCCACGTGGTGCGCCTGGAGACCCGTCCCGCCAACCAGGAGGGCGTGGGGAGGGTGGGCACCACCGAACTGGTCCGGCAGGCGCTCCGGATGCGGCCGGATCGCCTGGTGGTCGGTGAGGTGCGGGGAGCCGAGGTGCTCGATCTCCTCGCCGCGATGAACACCGGTCACGAGGGCGGATGCGGCACGGTCCACGCCAACGCCGCCGACGCGGTACCCGCCCGGCTCGAGGCGTTGGCGGCGGCGGCCGGAATGCCCCGCTCCGCGCTGCACAGTCAGCTCGCCGCCGCCGTGGACCTGGTACTCCACCTGAGGCGCGACCCGTCCGACGGACGACGGCGCGTCACCGGGATCCACCTGCTCGAACGCGGCCCGGACGGTCTCGTCCGCACGGCGCCCGCGTTGCGCCGGGCCCCCGACGGCTTCGTCCGCGAGGCGGCCTGGCCCCGTCTGGAGGCACGCCTGTGATCACGTTCCCCCCTTTCTCGCCCCCGTTCC
>NZ_VKHS01001122.1 GCF_014141525.1 Streptomyces calidiresistens | reverse complement strand
GTCACCGAGGCGCTCGCCGACCTCGGGCTGCCGATGGACGGGGTGCGGGTGGTGGACGGCAGCGGCCTGGACCGTTCGGGCCGGATGACCACCGACAGCCTGGTCGGGTTGCTCGCGCTGGCCGCCGATCCCGCCCGGCCGGAACTGCGGCCGGTGCTCACCGGCCTGCCGGTGGCGGGTTTCACCGGCACCCTGGACTCCCGCTACCCGGACGTGGGGGCGGGCGTGGTGCGGGCCAAGACCGGCACCCTCACCGGCGTGAACGCCCTGGCGGGCACGGTGGTGGACAGCGACGGCCGGGTCCTGGCCTTCGCGTTCCTCACCGAGGGCACCGCCTCGGCGACGGCCGCGCAGAACGCCCTGGACCGGGCGGCTGCGGCGCTGAGCCGTTGCGGCTGCGGCTGACCCGACCGGCCGACCCGCCGAATCGGCCCGGGGGCACCGGGAGGGCGTCCCCCGTGCCCCCGGTGGCCGGGGGTCCGGGGCCCGTCGGTGCCGGTCGGGTGCGGGTCGGGTGCGGGTCGGGTGCGGGTCGGGATCGTCCCGCCGTACCCGTTCGTTCGGTTCGCCCCGTACCGTGGATGCCATGACACGTCTCGGTGGAACGGATCCGGTGGACTGGAACCTGGCGGTGGCCACCGCCAACCGCATCGTCCGGCCCGGCCCGGAGGTCGGCCGGGACGAGGCCCGCGCGGTCGTCGCGGAGCTCCGGCGGCACGCCGTGGCCTCGCAGCACCACGTCCGCGGGTTCACGGGCCTGGACACCCGGGGGCTGGACACCCCGGTGCTGATCGTGGACCGCCCCGGCTGGGTGCGGGCCAACGTCGCGGGCTTCCGCGAACTGCTGCGCCCGATGATCGACCGCATGCGGGAGCGCCGCGCGTCGGTGCCCGGTGGCGCGGCGCTGACCGCGGTCGGCGGCAAGGTCACCGGGGTCGAGGTGGGCATGCTGATGGCCTTCCTCTCCTCCCGGGTGCTGGGGCAGTACGAGACCTTCGCGCCGACGACCACGCAGCTGCCCGGCGGCGAGGGCGGCGGCCGACTGCTGCTGGTGGCCCCGAACATCGTCCACGTGGAGCGCGAGCTGGAGGTGGACCCGCACGACTTCCGGCTGTGGGTGTGCCTGCACGAGGAGACCCACCGCACCCAGTTCGGTGCCGTTCCGTGGCTGCGCGACCACCTGCGGGGCGAGATCCAGGCCTTCCTCTCCGAGGCGGACATGGACCCCTCCACGCTGCTCGAGCGCCTGCGGGGGGCCGCACAGTCGTTCTCCGGGCGAGGCCCGGAGGACGGGACGGGGAGCGGGGCGGGGGCCCCCGGCGACCCC
>NZ_VKHS01001121.1 GCF_014141525.1 Streptomyces calidiresistens | reverse complement strand
GGGTGCCGCCGGTGGGGTCGCGGCGCCGGGGCCGGCGCCCCACGGACCGGGACCGGGCCCGCCGGTCCCGGCGGGGTACGAGGGGGGATACGGATTGACAGCGGGCGCGGCGGGCGCGGCGGGCGGGGTGACGGGCCCCCGACGCAGCTCGGCACCGCACACGCCGCAGTGGCGGTCGGCGTCGGCCGGCGGCTCACCGCAGCCGGGGCAGACGGAGACTTGATCGAGCTGCGGCATCGTCACACCCATGTCCTCGGGCGGAGACGGTTGGCCGTCTCCACCAGTTCGATCCGTTCGCGGGGGCTCGCGGCGAGGCGGGCCAGCACCCGGTACGAGCCTTCCAGACCCGACCGGAGTCCCTTTTCGTCCAACGAGTGTCCCAGCACGGTACGTGTCCCCTCCGAAGCAGGTTCCGGGGCCCCGGCCCGACCGGCCAACCACCAGTCCAGCGCCACCCCCAGCACCTCACAGGACAGCCGTTCCACAAGCGCCGGTTCCACACCGTTCCCACGGAGTTCGGCCACCCGCCGTCCGCAGGTCAACACCTCGGGGAGGAGGGGTTCGCGGGGGTCGCGTCCGCGCAACCGGGCGCGCACCGCCGCCACCAGGGCGGCGTTCCGGTGCACGGAGGTCTCCGGGACGGATTCCAGGACCCGCACCGCCCCCTCGCGGTCACCGGCCGCGAGCCGCACCCGGGCGAGACCGAAGCCGGCGCCGTGATGGCCGGGATCGGTGGCCCACACGGCCGCGTACCACTCCTCGGCGTCCCGGGTGCCGCCCAGCGCCTCGGCGCAGACCCCCAGGGCCAGGCCGGGCGCCGGCTCGCCGGGGAAGGCGTCGTGGACGGCGCCGAAACACCGGGCCGCCGTCGCCGGGTCGTGCGCGCACAACGCGGCCACCCCCCGGTACCAGACCACCCGGTGGTCCCCGGGCGTCCACCGGGCCGCCGCGTCGAGCAGCTCCGCCGCCTCGGCGTCGGCGTCCGCCCGCAGCTCGGCGTTCCCCGGTTGTTCGAGGGGGAGTTCCAGCAGGGCCCGAACCCGGCGCAGCCGCAGTTCGATCGAGTCGGTGGGGGCCGCCTCCAGGGCGGTGAGGGTCTCGGAGGCGCCGGCGGGCGGCAGGCCGGCGAGGAAACCGGCGCAGGCGTCCTCCGGGTCGAGCCGGGGAACGGGCAGCGCCAGCGCGCTCTCCCGCAGATCGGGGACGATCGTCCCCGGCACGCCGTCCCGCCGGCCGGGGAGCCCGGTGCCCGCGGGGCGGGGCGGGTCCTCCGCGCCCGGGCGCCGACCGCGCAGCCGGAACCGGCGGCGCGGGGGCGTGCGGTGGGGGCC
>NZ_VKHS01001120.1 GCF_014141525.1 Streptomyces calidiresistens | reverse complement strand
GCGGGGAGGGGGTCGGGCAACCGCCGGCTTTCGTCGGGTTTCGTCACGGTTCGTCGGCCTTCATCGGGCTTCATCGCGGTTCGCCTCCGGGAGCCGACGGGACCGGGGGGTATCCTGACCGCCGTGCGCACTGACCGGGTGACACCGGGTTCGCAGACTTCACTGCGTGAGGCCAACCGAGCCCGGATCGTGGCGGCCGTCCAGCGGCGTGGGGCCCTCACGCAGATCGAGCTGGCCGGTGTCACCGGCCTGTCCCCGGCCACGGTGTCCAACATCGTCAAGGAGCTGACCGCCGCCGGGGTCCTGCACACCTCCCCCTCCACCCGCAGCGGCCGGCGTGCCCTGCAGGTGAGCCTCGCCCGCAACCTGGGCCTGGTCGCCGGCGTGCACTTCGGCAACCGCTCCCTGCGCGTCGCCCTGGCCGACGCCTCCCTGCGGGTCCTCGCCGACCAGCGGATGCCGCTCGCCCCCGACCACCGCGCCGACGTCGGCCTGCGCCGCGCCGCGCTCCTGGTCACGGAGATGGTGGAATCGGTCGACGCCGGCCCCGAGGAACTCCTCGCGATGGGCGTGTGCATCCCCGCCCCCGTGGACCGCCGCACCGGCGGCATCACCACCGTCGGCATGATGCGCGGCTGGGACGGGATGCCCCTGCCCGAACTCCTCGGCGAGGAGCTGGACGTGCCGGTCGTCGTCGAGAACGACGCCAACCTCGGCGCCCTCGCCGAGACCCGCTTCGGCGCCGCCGTCGGCCACGACCCCGTGGTCTACCTGCGGGTCTCGCACGGGGTGGGCGGGGGCATCGTCCTCGGCGGCCAACTCGTCCACGGCCGCGCCGGGGGCGCCGGCGAGATAGGGCACGTGACGATCGACGAGCGCGGCCCGATCTGCCGCTGCGGCAACCGCGGTTGCCTGGAGACCTTCGTCGGCGCGCCGGCCCTCCTCGGCATGCTGGCCGGCAGCCACGGCAACCTCACCCTCGGGGACCTCATCGGCCGGGCGGTGGAGGGCGACCCCGGCTGCCGCCGCGTGCTCGCCGACACCGGGCGCCACCTCGGGGTGGCCGCCGCCAACATCTGCAACCTCATCGACCCCGGGATCATCGTGGTGGGCGGGCGGCTCGCGGAGGCCGGTGACCTGCTCCTGGACCCGATGCGCGCCGTCCTGGAACAACGGACCATGCCCAGCGCCTCCGGCCCGCCCGGCGTGGCCGCCGCCGCCCTCGGCGCGGCGGCCGAGGTCCGCGGCGCCCTCGCGGTGGCCCTCGACACCGCCCGGGTCTCCGGCGCGCTGGGGGTCGGCCCGTGAGCACCCCCCGCACCCCCCGCAGC
>NZ_VKHS01000112.1 GCF_014141525.1 Streptomyces calidiresistens | reverse complement strand
GGGTGCGGGAGGGGCATGCCGGAGGATCCGGCCAGCCGGGCGGAGCCGTCGTCGTCGAAGAGGTAGGTCAGGGTGAAGGGCAGGTCGTAGGGGTTGCGGCCCAGTTGCCGGGCCGCGAAGGTCATGACCTCCTCCTCGGTGCGGACCACGCTGGGGTCGGAGCCCAGGTCCCGCAGGGTGGCCATGCGGCGCTCGCCGATGACGCGCTCGGTGTCCTCGCTGACCACGCACAGCATCCCGACCACGGCGCCGGTGTCGTCGCGCAGCGGGCTGTAGGAGAAGGTGTGGTAGCTCTCCTCGGGGTAGCCGGAGCGCTCCAGGAACAGTCGCAGCGCCTCGTCCCAGGTGGCCTCGCCGGTGGCGAGCACGGTGTCGATGCGGGGACCGATGTCGTTCCAGATCTCCGCCCACACCTCACCGGCGGGGCGGCCCAGCGCCCACGGGTACTTCTGACCGAGGGTGTCGCGACGGTAGGCGGCGTTGCAGAAGAACGTCAGCTCCGGTCCCCACGCCATCCACATCGGGAAGCGGGAGGACAGCAGGATGCTCACGGCGGTGCGCAGGCTCTGCGGCCAGTTCTCCGGGGGGCCCAGCGGGGTGGCCGACCAGTTCACGGCGGCCAGGTCCCGGCCCACCTCCGGATCGGCGGCGAACACCGGGGGTCCGCCGGCCGTCGGACGATCCCGTCCGACGTCTTCAGGCCCTGCCACGCGGCACCTCTCCTTCGAGTCCTTCGAGTCCTTCGAGTGCTTCGGATCCTTCTGGTCCCTCGGGGCTTCCCGGCGCGGGTGCCCCGGAGGGCGCTCCGGGGCCGGGCACACCCCGGGACACCCGCCCCAGACGTACACGCCCGTTCACGGTTCCCGTCGCGGCCACGCCGACGCGGGCGGAACCGAAACGCCGGACCATCGGGTCCCGTGATCGTGGTCGTCCGGCGACGGGACCGCCTCGTTCCGCGCCCCACTTGCCATTTCGTAGGATAAGCCAGCGGAACCGGGGCTCCCCCGGGCTCGGTCCGAGGCAGCGCAGCGCCCCCGCGGAGGGATGATGAAGAGACCCACCACCCGCCACGCGCCCCACCGTGCCCCGCGCCGCCGGGGCCCGGCCACCCCCGGCGCCGTCCCCACCGGGGCACCGCGGTGACCGGGACGGAGAGCACCCTGGTCCTCACCCGCCGGTCCCACCCGGCCGGACCGATCCTGCTCCGTCTGGACGGTGAGTTGGATCACCACACGGTTCCGCGTTTCAACCGGGAACTCGCCGACCTCCCCCTGTCGCCCGACACCGCCGTGATCCTCGACCTGTCGGGCCTGGAGTACTGCGACTCCACCGGCCTGACCGCGCTCGTCGGCGCCCACCACCGGGCCGGGACCGCCGGCTGCCGGATGGGCCTGGTCGGCCTCCGACCCCACGTGGAGCGGGTCTTCGTGGTCACCGGCCTCGACCGATTCCTCGCCCTGCATCCCACCACCGAGCGGGCCCTCGACCACCTGCGGCAATGAACGGCGGGCGCCCCGGGTGCGCCGGTTCCCCACCGTTCCCCACCGCCGGGGGGATGATCACACCGCACCCGCCGGCCGAGCCCGGACCCGGGACCCCGCCGGCGGCATGGGATGGTTGTCGTGTGGAAAACATGCCGGCGGTACACGGCGGGACGAGCGAGGGCGGTCGGAGGTGACGGGAATGGAACCGGGAGCGGCGGTGGCCACCGCCCGTCGGCTGGCCGAGGAGGTCCTGGCCCCGCGCGCGGCCTCCGTGGACGCCGAGCAGCGCTGGCCCGCCGAGGGCATGGCGGCACTGCTCTCCGAACTCGGCGGACTGGTGGTCCCCGAGGAATGCGGCGGGATGGGGCACGGCCTGTTGGCGGTGGCGCAGGTCGGCGAGGTGACCGGCCGGGCCTGTGCCTCGACCTCCATCTGTATGGGCATGCACCTGGTCGCCTCCGCCGTGATCTCCGCGAGGGCCACCGACCACCAGCGACGGCACCACCTCGAACCCATCGCCGCCGGGGAGCACCTGACCACCCTGGCGCTCTCCGAGCCCGGCACGGGAGGGGAGTTCTGGCTGCCCCGGACCCGCATGGAGGCCCGGGGGGACCGACTGCTCCTCACCGGCGAGAAGAGTTTCGTCACCAACGGCGGCCACGCCGACTCCTACGTCCTGTCCACCGTCGCCGTCGGGGAGAACGAACTGCCCGGCCGGTTCTCCTGCGTCCTCCTCGACGGGGACGACCCGGGGGCGACCTGGGGACCGCCCTGGACGGGCATGGGCATGCGCGGCAACGACTCCCGCTCCCTGCGCCTGGAGGAGGTGTCGCTGCCCCGCACCCGGCTGCTCGGCGAGGAGGGTGCCGAGATCTGGTACGTCTTCAACATCGTCACCCCCTACTTCCTCATGGCCATGGCCGGCACCTACCTGGGCGTGGCCTCCGCGGCCCTGGAGGAGGCCCGCCGCCACCTGCTGCGCCGCCGCCACGCGCACAGCGGCACCACCCTGGCCGCGCAACCACTGGTGCAGCACCGCCTGGGGTCCATGTGGGCACGCGTCGAGCGCACCCGCCGACTGGTCTACCGGGCCGCCGCGGAGGCCGACGCCGGCGGCCCCGAGTCCCTGCCCGCCCTGTGCTCGGCCAAGGCCGAGGTCGCCGAGACCGCCGAATCGGTGATCAACGACGCGCTCACCCTGACCGGGGGCATCGGCTACTCCCGGGACAGCCCCCTGCACCGGCACCTGCGCGACGCCCGTGCCGCCCACGTGATGGCCCCCCTGACCGACACGCTGCGGGTGTGGACGGGCAGAGCCCTGCTGGAACAACCCCTGTTGGGGGACTGAATGGCCTCTCCCCCCACGGTGCGGGTCCTCCTGGCCGGCGTGGACGACGACGCGACGTCCCGGCTGCGCGCGGCCCTCGGCGACCGGGCCGAGGTGAGCCGGCTCCGGCCGGGCGGGACCGTACCCGCCACCGACGCGGGGGAGCCGACCCTGCTGGTCGTCGGGGCCGGGGTGACCGCCCCGGCCGGCCTCGTCGGCGTGCTGCGGGACCGGACCGAGGGGCTCGCCGTCGCCCTCGTCACCGGCCCCGGGGGCGGTGCCGACCTCCCCGCCCTCACCCTGCTCGACCCCACCGCGCACATCACCCGGGTCCCCGCCGGCGACCCCGACGAACTCGCCCGGGTCGCGGGAACACTGCTCGACCGGCTGATCCTCCAGCACGAGTACCGCGCCACCCGGGCCGCGATGCAACGCCAACTGCTCGCCGGTGACGAGCCGGCCCGGCAGCCCGGCGAGACCCTGTTCGGCCCCCTGCACCACCAGGCCCTCATCGGCGCCGTCGCCGTGGACGACGGTGCCCGCCTCATCGGCTGGAACCGCAAGGCCGCGGAGATCCTCTCCCTGCGCCCCGACGCGGTGGGGAACCGCTTCCTCCTGCTCTTCCCCCGCCGAACCCGCGAGGACCTGCGCGAACACCTCGCCCGCGCCGCCCTCTCCCCCACCGGGCCCGACCTCTTCGAGCGCGCCGACGATGCCGGCGCCCAGCAGATCCTGCGGATGGGCGCCCAGTCGGTCACCCACACCGACGGCACCGCGCACACCCTGATCCTCATCGAGGACGTCACCCACACCACCGAGACCCGGCGACGACTGGCCGAACGCACCGGCCACGCCCTCCTCAGCGGGGACGTGGCCGCCGCGATGACCACCGGCGGCCCCCTGCGGCAGCGGCTCGGGCGCTCCGCGCGGGCCGTCGTCGACCGGCTGGACATCGCCCTCGTCCGGATCTGGACCCACGACCCCGTCGGGAACACCCTCTTCCCCGGGGCGGCGGCGGGATCACACGCCCGGTTCGCCGAGGACTCCCCCCTCGGGGCGGGCGACATCGAGGCCGACCTCGTCGCCGTCGCCCGCAAACCGCACCTGACCAACTCGGTGGTGGACGATCCCCGCACCGCCGATCGGGAGTGGGCGCGCCGTGAGGGCATGGTCGCGTTCGCGGGCTACCCGCTGATCACCGATGGCGAACTCATGGGCGTCATGGCCCTCTTCGCCCGTCGGGCACTGCCCGAGACGACACTCGACGCGCTGTCCGGCATCGCCGACCAGATCGCGGTCGGTATCCGCCAGGACCGTCTGCTGAACCGACTGCACGACACCGCCCGGGCCCTGCAGGCCCCGCTGCTGCCACCCGACCTCCCCCGACTGCCCGGGCTGGACATCGCCGCCCGCTACCGCGCCCAGGGCGACAGCCTGGACATCGGCGGGGACTTCTACGACGTGTTCCCGCTGTCCGACGGCCGGTGGGTCCTGGTGCTGGGGGACGTCTGCGGCAAGGGCCCCGCCGCGGCGGCCGTCACGGGGCTGGTCCGGCACACGGTGTGGACGGCGGCCCAGCAGGACCCCGATCCCGCGCGTGTCCTGCCCATCGTCCACCGGGCCCTGTGCCGGGAGAACAGCCCCTTCTGCACACTCGTCCAGGCCGTCCTGGAGCCGTCCGGGGCGGCCGGGCCCTCCGATGCCCCCTCCGTGCGGCTGCGCCTCGCCTCGGCGGGACATCCGGCGCCCCTGCTGCGGCGACACGACGGCCGGACCCGGCTCCTGACGGACCACGGCCCCCTGCTCGGCGCCTTCGACATCACCGAACTCCCCGTCCACACCACGGTGTTGCGTCCCGGTGACAGCCTCGCCCTGTACACCGACGGCTTCACCGAGGGCTCCGGCCCCCACCTGAACCGGGAACCGGAGGACCTGGCGGACCTCGTGGCCTCCTGGCCCGGCCCCGAGGGGGAGCGCCCGGCCGAGCAACTCGCCGACCTGCTCTTCGCGGACGCCCTCACCCGGTGGCAGGGAAGGCTCCGCGACGACCTCGCCCTCATCACCCTCACCGCCCGCCCCTGACGGCGCGTCGTCCTCCCCGCCCCGGTTTTCGGGGCTCCGGGTCCGGGTCCGTTCACGGGATCGAAGAGAGACCGGGCTCGCTCCGTTCCGTGTGGGAAAGGCGATCCCCATGGCTCGGCGCCTCCACCCGTCCTCTCCGAACCTTCGTGAATCAGCCGCACCGAACACCCCGAAACCCTAGGCTGTCCCCTGCCCTTGAGGTCGGAAGCACCGGTGGGAGCCGGTCCGTCCTCCTGCCTCCATCCGCTGAAGTTACGAAAGGGCCGGAACGCCCTGTGAACGAAACCGGCCCCGCCGGAGGGGTTCGCCCCGCCCTGACGGGGGACCCCACCCGCATCGGTCCCTACCGGGTCATCGGCCGTCTCGGTTCGGGAGGCATGGGAACGGTCCACGCCGCTCTCGCCCCCGATGGTCGACGGGTGGCGGTCAAGGTCATTCATCCCGCGCAGGCCGAGGACCCGGAGTTCCGCGCCAGGTTCCACCGCGAGGTGAAGCTCTCCGCCCGCGTGCAGGGACCATGCCTGCTTCCCCTGTTGGCCGCTGATCCGGATGCCGAGACCCCGTGGTTGGCCACGGCCTATGCGCCCGGCCCCACGCTTCATCAACACGTGACCGCGCGAGGCGCTCTCACCGGGGGCACCTTGTACGCCTTCGCCGCCGGAACCGCCCGGGCCCTGGCCGCCATTCATGCCACGGGCGTGGTGCATCGGGATGTCAAACCACAGAACGTCATTCTGGCTCCCGATGGGCCCAGGGTTCTGGACTTCGGCATCGCCCGGGCCTCCGACGGCACCGGCGTCACACGTACCGGGATGATCACCGGCACCCCGGGGTGGATCAGTCCGGAGCACTACCGCACCGGCACCACCGGCGCCGAGGGCGACATGTTCGCCTGGGGGGCTCTCGTGGCCTACGCGGCCACCGGCCGTCTGCCGTTCGGCACCGGCGCTCCCGACGTGGTCGTCCACCGTGTTCTGTCCGGGAAGCCCGACCTGGACGGCATCCCCGAAGACCTGCTCCCCACTGTCGCCGAAGCGCTCGCCGAGGACCCCCGGAAAAGGATCACCGCCGAGGCCGCGGCCGAGAAGTGCTCCGCTCTCCTCGCCTCCCGGGCCACCGTGGTACTCGCCACCGACGGCGAGTCCCCACCTTCCGACCTCGGACGGTTCTCCGAAGCCCAATGGGACATGCCACTGGTGGACGACCCGCCCTGGCACTCCGCTCCCGCGTTCCGGCGCGGACGTGTTCTCGCCCTCGCCCTGACGACGCTGCTCCTCGTCGCCGGCATCGGGGGCGGCGCCCTCGCGTTCCAACCCGGGGGGAGGACCGATGACGGCGACCCGCTGTCCGCGCGGGAATCCTCGCCCACCGAGGTGGTGGACGGTCCGGCGGCGGCACCACCTTCCCCCGATCGTCCCAACGGTGCCTCCGACCCCGACGAACCCACTGTCCCGCCCACGGGCGCCTCCGCCACCCCCGTGGAGGAGCCGGGAGACACCGCCTACACCCGGCAAGGTGACCCGACCGAGCCCCACCCCGAGGAGTGGGTGGCGAGCGTTCCCGCCGACCACCCCTCCGAACGGGAGGTCGAAGCAGCCGTCCGGGATCATCTGGCGGCGATCCTCGCCACGAAGCACACGGTCCCCGTCGATCCCGTGATCACCTTCAATCGCCGTGCCCAGACGATGATGGTCACCGCCGAGGCCGTCCCTCAGGCCCCTTGGGAGTATCAGGATCTCTTCCGCCGTGCCGGTGCGATGGCCGCGTGTACCGCTCTGAACGAACGCCTGCGGGACTCCCCCGCTACATGGTCGTACGGCAGGTTCGTCGTTCAATGGCACGACTTCTCCGCCGGAGCGGTGCCGATGATCCTCGGTTTCGGTGAGGCCGAGACGGGGTGTTCCACCACCATCGCCGGACGGTGGTACGGCGATGAGGAGGGCCTGTTCACCGCGCGGATGCCGAGTGCCGACCCCCGTGAAATCCGCATCGCCGATGATCTCGACCGCGAGATCAACAGCGCCTGGAGGACCCGCGTCGCCCACAGCCCCGGCCTGACACCCTTCATCCTGGAGGACCCCATCGATCTGGGATTCGACCCCGTGCAACAAGCCGCGTACGTCTGGGCCCTGGATGACGGAGCGCTCATGGGACGTGCGCAACAGAGCCACTTCTCGGAGACGGTGGAGAACACCCTGTGCCCGACGCTGTTGGCCGAGCGGCGAACAAATCCCGCCTGGGGATACACCCGCTGGGCCACCGTGGTGGACCCCCTGTACGACCACGCACCCGTCATCATCGCCTCGGGCGACTGTCCGGAGAACGCCTGAGTTCCCGACCGCGGAGGGACAGGCACTGCCGGCGCGGCATTCGGTGCGGCTCACCCGGTGCCCCGAAGAGAACGCGCCCCACCTCACCGAGGGGCCTTCCGGGTCGGCGGGGGAATCGGTGTCAGCACGTGCCCCGGCGCCGTCGGGGGGTGAAGACGACCCGCGGAGAGCCGTCCTTACCTGTGCTCGAACATGTCGTACCCCTCCGGGACCCGGTCCAGCGGCAGGATGTACGTGGCCGGGTGGGAGGTGTCGTTCCCGCCGGCCGCGGCGCCCGCCACTGCCAGGGCGCATGTTCCGCGTCCCCATCCTCGTCTCCTCCGCCTCGCCGGCGAGCACCCGGGCTCCCACCGGTTCCTCCCGGTGGGGCGGAGCCGTGACGACTCCGAGGGGACGCGGGCCCGCGAGCGGTGGTGTCGGCACCCGGTTCAGGCGGCTTTCCCGCCGCTTTCTCCCCCGTGGCGGAGTTTCCACTCGTCGGAGGCGTCGGAGTCGTGGTGGGAGTCGGAGGGTTCCGCCCCCTCCTCCGCCTCCCCGGCGCCGGCCAGGTGGCGCAGGCGCACCTCCAGACGGCCGTCCACGATCCGGCTGTCGAAGGCGGGTTGGGGCGAGGTGGCCGGGCCCTCCACGTTCCAGCCGTCCACCAGACGGAAGAGGCTGCCGTGCCAGGGGCAGCGCACGCAGCCGTCCTCCAGGGTCCCCTCCGACAGCGGACCGGCGAGGTGGCTGCACCGCTCGGCGAGGACGTGAACGGTGGTGCCGCTCTCGCGCACCACCACCACGGGCACCCCGTCCACGTGGCGGCGCACCGGCTCGCCCACCGGCAGGTCGGCGACATCGGCGATCGCGTGCCAACCGGGGCCGACCAGGTGCGGAACCTCCTCGGCGTGGTTGGCGCCCGAGGCCTGACGGTAGGCCATGTGGCCGCCCAGGGCCCCGCTGATCCCGACCAGGGCGAACCCGGTCCACCCCAGGGCCCGACCGGCGGTGTGCCGGCCCGCCCGGCGGGTCGCCCAGGAGGTCGCGTACACGCCGACGGCGGCGACGTTGACGGCGGCGTGGACCAGGCCCACGCGCTTCTGCTGACGGTGCAACTCGGCCCAGTCGACCCAACCCGCCCAGGCGGAGGGGACGGCGGCCACCGTGCCGACCCCGACCAGGGTGCGGGCCGCCCGACGCCGCCCCTCGCCCGGCAGCAGGTCCAGCACGCCGGCGGAGAACCAGGCGCCGATGGGCATCTGCACCAGCAGGGGGTGCGCGGGATGGCCGATGGGCTTGCCGTGCAGGACGTCCCGGACGGGGCCCAGTGGCAGGGCCCGGATCCTCCTGCCGATGGAGTCGATGAGGCGGTCGGCCCCCGGGTACCGCTCCAGCCGGTCCACCGCGGACAGGAAGCGCCCCGGACCGGCGGAGCGGCGCCCGTTTCCGTTCGCTGCGTTCATGGGGGGCGAGTAGCCCGATCGGCCCGGTGGAAACCTCCGGCGCGGGATCGGGGAGCGGTCAGGGGCGCGGGTTCGTCCTCCGCCACCGGGGACGGGCGTCCGGGCCCCGACGCCCGGCGACCGCCGCGCACCGCGGACAGACCCGGCGAACGCGGTCGGCGGCGCCGCCGGATTCGGGGAGTGCCTCGGCCCACGGGATCCCCGCCAGGCGCACCAGTTCCGAGCGGGCGAGGGAGAGCCCGCACACGGTCTCGTTCCTGCCGGGTTCCCACGCGTGCGCCTCTCCGGAGGGGAGCCGGCGCCCGTCCTCCTCATCGCGCCACACGCCCGAGGCCGCCACCCGGTATCCGTTTCGCCCGGTCATGTGGTCCGGGTTTCCATCGCCGGGGGTTCCACACCTCGCGGGCCCGGATCGGCCGGCACCCCCCGTGTCCGGGCTCCGGGCTCCGGGAGGACACGCCGGCCCCGACCGGTGTGTCCGACCCGCCGGTCCCATACCGTTGGGGCGGCTCCCGGGAGCGGGGCCCGGGGGTGGGAATCGGACGAGACGTGGAGGAGCGATGGTCGAGAAGTGGTCCGAGGCGGACGTGCCGGCGCAGGACGGACGGGTCGCGGTGATCACCGGCGCCAACACCGGCATCGGCTTCGAGACCGCGCGGGTGCTCGCGGAGCGCGGGGCGACCGTCGTGCTGGCCGTGCGGGACACCGAGAAGGGCGAACGGGCCGCCGCACGGATCACGGAGAGGGCACCGACGGCGAAGGTCGCGGTGCGGGAACTGGACCTGGCCTCCCTGGATTCCGTCCGGACGGCCGCCGAGCGGCTGCGCACCGAGCACGCCCGCCTCGACCTGCTGATCAACAACGCCGGCGTGATGTACACGCCGAAGGGCACCACCCGGGACGGCTTCGAACTGCACTTCGGGACCAACCACCTGGGGCACTTCGCCCTCACCGGCCTGCTGCTGGACCGTCTCCTGCCGGTGCCGGACTCGCGGGTGGTGACGGTCAGCAGCATGGCGCACCGCTTCCGCTCCGAGATCGACTTCGAGGATCCCCACGCCGAGCACTCCTACGACCGGATCTCCGCCTACGGCCGGTCGAAACTGGCGAACCTCCTGTTCACCCGCGAGTTGCAGAGCCGACTCGCGGGCCGGAAAGCCGGGACGATCGCGACCGCCGCCCACCCGGGGCTGTCGGCCACCGAGCTGATGCGCCACCTGCCGGGCCCGTTGAACGACTCGATGAAGCGGTTCGGTTCCGTGGTGGCGCAGAGCCCGGCGATGGGCGCCCTGCCGACGCTGCGCGCCGCCACCGACCCCCGGGTCCGGGGCGGGGACTACTACGGGCCGGACGGCTTCATGGAGACCCGCGGCCACCCCGTGCCGGTGAAGGTCGACGCCCGCGCCCGGGACACCGCGGCCCAGCTGCGGCTGTGGACCCTCTCGGAGGACCTGACCGGGGTGACCTTCCCGTTGTGAGCCGATCGGCCGGATGAGCCGGGCCGACCGGCCGATCGGCTCACAACGGGAA
>NZ_VKHS01001119.1 GCF_014141525.1 Streptomyces calidiresistens | reverse complement strand
CCCCACGGCCGGCCGCGGACCGTCACGAACCCGTGCGGCCCACCCGGCCGGCACCACCGAACCACCGGGAATCCAGCGATGAACCTCCGCCGCCCCGTCCGTACACCGGCCCCCGCCACCGGGGCCGCGCCCCGCGCCGGCCGCCGGTACCCCGCCGCGCTCGCCGGCGCCCTCGCCCTCGGTCTCGCGCTGACCGCCTGCGGCGGGGGGTCCGGCGACACCGACGCCTCCGCCGACGCCTCCGGGGAGCCCCCCGCGGCCTCCGTGGAGGGCTCGACCGACCGCGACCGCGGCACCGTCCTCGACACCCCCTTCGCCAAGCCCGACATCGTCCTCACCGACACCGACGGCGAGCCCTACGACCTGCGCGCCGAGACCGCGGGCACCGCCACCCTGCTGTACTTCGGCTACACCCACTGCCCCGACATCTGTCCGCTGACCATGAGCAACATCGCCGTCGGCGCCCGGGACCTCACCGAGGAGCAGCGGGAGAACCTGCGGGTGGTGATGATCACCTCCGACCCCGAACGGGACACCCCCGAGTCGCTCGGCGAGTGGCTGCGCGGCCAGGACCCGGAATTCATCGGGCTGACCGGCGACTTCGCGGAGATCCGGGAGGCGGCGCGGAGCCTGGGCGTGTACATCGAGGAGCCCTACGAGGACGAGGACGGCGGGATCGTCTCCAGCCACGGCACCCAGGTCGTCGCCTTCATGCCCGA
This sequence comes from Streptomyces calidiresistens, assembly GCF_014141525.1. Classification (GTDB taxonomy): domain Bacteria; phylum Actinomycetota; class Actinomycetes; order Streptomycetales; family Streptomycetaceae; genus Streptomyces; species Streptomyces calidiresistens. The sequence goes on along the minus strand of NZ_VKHS01001119.1, from coordinate 614 downwards.
CGACGACATGGGCCGCGTCCTCTACACCGAGGGCGTCACCCACGAGACCTTCGAGCGGGACCTGCCGAAGCTCATCGCCGGGGAGCTGCCGTGAGCCGGGAAACCGCCGTGCGCCGGGGCACGGGCCGGCCGGGCCGGATCGCCGGCGCCCTCGCCGCCGTGCTCGCGGGCGCCCTCCTCGCCGGGGGCTGCGCCGGGGAAACCGAGCGGGCACCGGAGCTGGAGGTGGTGGGCGCGTTCGTGCCGGAACCGGTCAACGAGGCCGTCGCGGGCGGCTTCCTGACCGTGCGCAACACCGGTGACGCCGACGACCACCTGGTCTCGGTGACCGCCGGGATCGCCGGCACCGTCGAACTGCACGAGACCGTGGACAACTCCATGCGACGGGTGGAGCGGTTCACGATCCCCGCCGGGGGCGCTTTGGAGCTGAGCCGGGGTGGAAACCATCTGATGCTGCTCGATCTCTCCCGCCGCCCGGTGGAGGGTGAGACGGTCTTTCTGGAACTGCATTTCGAGACGTCCGAGCCGATCGGCATCGACGTGCCCGTCGAGGCCGGCACCCACACCGGTAGGTGACGCGAACCGCCATGTCCCCCCACACCCTGCGCCCTCCC
>NZ_VKHS01001118.1 GCF_014141525.1 Streptomyces calidiresistens | reverse complement strand
GCGGCGGACGACCTCCCGCAGCCGCTCCAGCCCCCACACCAGATCCTCCTCGGTGATCACCAGCGGCGGGGCGATCCGGATGGTGGACGCCCGGGTGTCCTTCAGGAGCACGCCCCGCTCCAGCATCCGTTCCGAGACCTCCCGCCCCGTACCCAGCGCCGGGTCCAGGTCCACGCCCGCCCACGGCCCGCGCCCCCGCACGGCGACCACGCCGCTGCCGGGGTCCTCCCGCATCGCCGTCAGTTCGCGGTGCAGCGTCCCGCCCAGCTCGGTCGCCCACCGCTGCGGCTCACCCTCCCGCAGCATCGCGATCACCTCCAGCGCCACCGCGCAGGCCAGCGGATTGCCGCCGAAGGTGGAGCCGTGCTCGCCGGGCCGGTGCACGCCCACCACCTCGTCCGACCCCACCACCGCGGAGACCGGCAGCAGCCCACCGCCCAGGGCCTTGCCCAGCAGGTACAGGTCGGGAACCACCCCCTCGTGCTCGCAGGCGAGGGTGCGGCCGGTGCGGCCGAGTCCGGACTGGATCTCGTCGGCGATCATGAGCACGCCGTGCCGGCGGGTGGTCTCCCGCACCGCCGCCAGATAACCGGGCGGCGGGACGATCACCCCCGCCTCCCCCTGGATCGGCTCCAGCAGCACCGCCGCGCACGTGCCGTCGGCCGCCTCGATCGCGGCCTCCACGGCCCGGGCGTCCCCGTAGGGCACGATGTCGAAGCCGGGGGTGAAGGGGCCGTGGTCGGCGCGGGCCTCCTCGTCGGTCGAGAAGCCGACGATCGTGGTGGTGCGGCCGTGGAAGTTGTCCGCCGCCACCACGATCCGTGCCCGCCCGGCGGGAATCCCCCGCACCCGGTACCCCCACTTGCGGGCGGTCTTCACACCGGTCTCCACGGCCTCGGCCCCGGTGTTCATCGGCAGGACCCGGTCCATCCCGCACAGCTCGGCCAACTCGGCGCAGAAGCGGCCGAACAGGTCGTGGTGGAAGGCGCGGGAGGTCAGGGTCAGGCGGTCGAGCTGGGCGTGCGCCCGGGCCAGGAGCCGCGGGTGGCCGTGGCCGAAGTTGAGCGCCGAGTACCCGGCGAGCCAGTCCAGCAGTCGCCGGCCGGTGACGTCGGTCACCCACGCCCCGGCGCCCGAGGTCAGGACGACGGGCAGCGGGTGGTAGTTGTGCGCGGAACGGGCCTCGGCGAGCGCGATGAGGGCGGTCGGGTCGGGGGTCTCGTGCTCCGTGCTCCCGGCGCGGGGGTCGATGGCCGTCATGGTCGTGCTCCTCTCCGGCGGTCCGCCGCCCCCTCGCGGTGACCCGCCCGCGTCCCTCCCCCTCGGTCCGGAGC
>NZ_VKHS01001117.1 GCF_014141525.1 Streptomyces calidiresistens | reverse complement strand
GCGGCCGGGGGGACGGTTCGGAAACCGATGGGGGACGGCACCACGACGGTCCCGTTCCGGAGCCCGCCGGCGCCGGCTGACGGGGCGTCGGCCCCGGGCCCGTGGAGCGCGCGGACCGGTGGACCCCACCGGTCCGCGGCGACGTCAGCCGCCGGAGGTGTCCTGCTCGGCGTCGGCCACGATCGCCGGGCAGTCCATCGGGTCGTCGAGCCATCCGTCGGGGAGGACCACCCGGTTGCGTCCCGAGGTGCGTCCGCGCGGTCCGTCCGCCCCGGCCGGCCAGGGCTGGTCCAGATCCAACTCCTCCAGCAGTTCGGCCAGTTCATCCGGCGATGAGGCGACCGCCAGTCGCCTGCGCGCCTCGGAGCCGACCGAGAAGCCCTTGGTGTACCAGGCGACGTGCTTGCGGAAGTCGATGACACCGCGCGACTCGTCCTCCAGCCACTCCCCCAGCAGCCGGGCGTGACGCACCATCGTCGCGGCGACCTCGCGCAGCGTGGGCCGGGCGTATGCCGCGTCCCCCCGTCCCTCGAAGGCGGCCACCAGGTCGGCGAACAGCCAGGGACGGCCGAGGCAGCCCCGTCCCACGACCACGCCGTCGCAGCCGGTCTCGCGGACCATGCGCACGGCGTCGTCGGCGGACCAGATGTCGCCGTTGCCCAGGACGGGGATCTCCGGAACGGCCTCCTTGAGCCGGGCGATGGCGGACCAGTCGGCGGTGCCCCCGTAGTGCTGGGCGGCCGTGCGACCGTGCAGCGCGATGGCGGTGACGCCCTCGTCCACGGCGATCCGGCCCGCGTCGAGGTGGGTGAGGTGGTCGTCGTCGATGCCCTTGCGCATCTTCATGGTCACCGGGAGGTCCCCCGCCCCCCGGACCGCCTCGCGGAGGATGGCCCGCAGCAGGGGACGCTTCCACGGCAGGGCCGAGCCGCCGCCCCGGCGGGTGACCTTGGGGACCGGGCAGCCGAAGTTGAGGTCGATGTGGTCGGCCAGCCCCTCGTCGGCGATCATCCGGGCGGCGCGGCCGACGGTCACCGGGTCCACCCCGTAGAGCTGGACGGAACGGGGGCGCTCGTCGGCGTCGAAGTGGACCAGCCGCATGGTCTTGGCGTTGCGTTCGACCAGTGCGCGGGTGGTGATCATCTCGCTGACGAACAACCCCCGGCCGCCGCTGAACTCACGGCACAGGCGGCGGAAGGGGGCGTTGGTGATGCCCGCCATGGGGGCCAGCACGACCGGCGGCCACACGCGGTGGGGGCCGATGGTCAACGGTCCGGCGACGGCCCCCGGCCGCGGCCCGTCCCCGGCGGGGGTCGGCGGGGCGGGCAGCCCCGGGG
>NZ_VKHS01001116.1 GCF_014141525.1 Streptomyces calidiresistens | reverse complement strand
GCGGTTGGGCGTCGCCGGCCCGCGCCGGCCGGCGTCGGGGTCGGAGGCGGCCGGTCGAACGGGCCCGGGTGTGACACACACCATGCCGGGGTGACCCCGGCTGGTCGGACGGGACGGGACGGGCCGCCCGTCCGGATTCGGCCACTTCCGCGACGGGTGCGGGACGGTGGCCGGTGGATCCGGGGATCGACCCGGGTTCCGGCGCGGTGCGGCACGCGCCGGAGGCGACCGCTCCCGGCCGGACGGGACCCCGTCGGGTTCCGTGGCGCGGCGGGCGCGGCGGTTGGGCGTCGCCGGCCCGCGCCGGCCGGCGTCGGGGCCGGTTGGGTGCCGGTGGGCGAACGCCCGGGCCGTGCGGGATGTCGGTCGGGGCCGGACCCCGCCGGTGGTGCTCCCGGCGGCCGGAGCCGATGGTCCCGTTCCGGGCGGGGCCCGGAACGGGCGGCTCAGACCGCGGCCTTCTTCAGCCGTCGGCGCTCGCGCTCGGACAGGCCGCCCCAGATGCCGAACCGCTCGTCGTTGGCGAGGGCGTACTCCAGGCACTCGGAGCGGACCTCGCAGGACAGGCAGACCTTCTTGGCCTCCCGGGTGGAGCCGCCCTTCTCCGGGAAGAAGGACTCGGGGTCGGTCTGGGCGCACAGCGCACGCTCCTGCCAACCGAGTTCCTCGTCCATCCCGTCGACCAGCACCTGCTGGAACAGCTCGGTCATCTCGCGCCCCTCGCCTTCTGTACGTCCCCGTGACGGTGTCGTTATCGATGTCCCTCAAACGACACGAGTGAAATTACAAGTGCGGTGATTCACACCCGTCAAGCCGCCTTGTGGTGCCGCCGACAGGATTCACCCTGCGGCACCACAGCTCCGCAATTAGTGTGCAAATCACTACAAATCTCTGAGCCGGAATAGTGACACTTCGGACATTCTCCCTGTCGCCACATCCTGGCCCACCACCCCCTCCATGGAGGAGACGTCCCGCCGCGCCCCGTCGTTCCCGGGGGGCGCGGGCGGCGGCCCCCGGTCACGGTCGGATCACGGCTCGGCAACACCGGACACCGGTGTGGCTGGAGCGGCACCTGTCCGCTTCCCGGGGCCATAAACCTCTCAACTTTCAGCGACACCCGAAGCAGTGAAAGAAACCGGCCAAACGCCACGAAAGGTTGACGCCTATCGAGAGGGCGGGCCTTCTTGAAGGGGAACGTCTCCCGACTGCGGTACCGAGGGTGGCGAGGACCCCGGTACCGAGGAGCTCTGTCCGGGAACCGTTCCGGCATGCGGACACCCCGGCCCGCCGGCTCCGCACCGGGCCGACCTCCCCGTACCCTGGATCCGTCCCCGACCCCCGCTCCCCAC
>NZ_VKHS01001115.1 GCF_014141525.1 Streptomyces calidiresistens | reverse complement strand
GAGGGGGGCCGTCCGGGGAGGCGCGCCGGTCGGCGCGTCACCACTCCCCGGGCGTCCGGTGTTTCACCCCCACGGGTGAAACACCGCCGGGTCCGGGGGTGCCCCGCCCGGTCGGGCGGACCCGCGTCGGTGGCCCCGGCCGTCCGCGAGAAGGCGCGTTCCGGTCCGTTTGCGCATGTCCCGGCGTTTTCCGGGCCGCGGCGACCGGTGGACGCGACGGCCGGTGGGGCCGGCCGGATCCGATCGCACCCGACGAACGTGTTTTCGAATGTGGTGGCTGCGTTCCCCTTACCGTACCCGTAGGGGGAGGAGCGGCGGTTTTCGGGCGTGAAGCACGGAAGCGGCGATTGATGCGCTCATGTCGCCCCTTGCTCCGCACTTCGCTCCCCGGATCTCACTACCACGCCGGCGGCCGAAAATGCCCCGGGAGCATCATTTTTCCGCGTGACACCACTCACGTCCGAGGGGGCCCGCGTTCCGTGTCGGCCGCCGGGCGGGGCGGCCGGTCGACGCTTCCGGGCGGAACCGGGTGAAACCGATCACATGGCGGGGGGAACCATCCGGACCCCACCCGGCGTCCCAACGCCCGAGGCCGCCCCGATGTTCCCGCGCGGAACCCCGTGGCGTATAAAAGTGGCTGTCATCACCACGGGGGATACGGGGTTCGACATGGGGGACTTCTTCGCGACCGCGACGCAGTTCCCGGTCGTCCTGTTCACCTTCCCGCTGGTGGTCGTCATCGGGTACTGGCTGGTCGCCGCCCTCACCGGCCTCGGGGGCGACCTCTTCGGGGGCCCGGGGGGCTCCGGTGACTCCGGCGCCGGGGAGACCGGCGACCCCGCGGGCACCGGCGGCTTCGCCGGACTGCTCGCCGCGCTCGGCCTCGGCGGCGTGCCGGTCACCGTGGTGCTCTCCTGCGTGATCGCCGTCGCCTGGTTCGTCGCCCTGGTCGGCACCGCGCTCACCGACCACCCCCTGGCACGCGTCGGCGTGCTCCTCCTGGCCCTGTGGGCCGGCTGGCAGGCCACGTGGCTGCTCGCGCGCCCCCTGCGCCGACTGCTGGGGTTCACCTCCGTGGCCCGCAACGCCGACTTCGTCGGCCTGCTGTGCGAGGTGCGGGTGCGCTGTTCGGCGACCGAATTCGGCCAGGGCCTGGTGACCCTCCCCGACGGTGGGACCGCGCTGGTCGACATCCGCGCCGACGGCGAGGACGGCGCCGCCCCGCTGCCGCCCGGCACCACCGTCCTCATCTACGACTACGACCCCGAAGGGGACTTCTACCGGGTCGCCCCGGCCGGTGCCGCCGCCGATCCCCTCGGCTGAGCGGCCCCCGGCACGACCCCGGTCTCT
>NZ_VKHS01001114.1 GCF_014141525.1 Streptomyces calidiresistens | reverse complement strand
GGGTGGGGTCGGTGCCGCCCCGGGGGCGGCACCGACCGGGATCGGGATGACCGGGGGAACCATGGGTGTCTCCTGCGCTTCCCGTGGACGCGATCGGGTGGACTCCGCTCAGGCCCCGCCCGACCCGCCGCCGGAGGCCATGGCACCGGCCACGGCCTCCATGTCCATGTGCATCACCTCCCAGACGTGGCCGTCGGGGTCCCGGAAGCTCGCCCCGTACATGGGGCCCTCGTCCATCACCGGCTTCCACGGCTCGGCACCCGCCGCCAGCGCGCGGGCGAGCAGGTCGTCGACCTCCCTCCGGCTCTCGGCGGAGAGGGCCACCAGCACCCCGGTTCCCGCGTCGGGGTCGGCCAGGGGGCCGTTGACGAAGTCCTTGAAGCGCTCCTCGGTGAGGAGCATGACGCCGATGTTCTCCTCGACCACGACGTAGGCGGCGTGGTCGTCGGAGAAGTCCTCGTTGAAGGAGAAGCCCAGCGCGGTGAAGAACTCCCGGGAGCGGGAGAGGTCCTTCACCGGGAGGTTCACGAAGATCATGCGCATGACGGTGCCTCCTCGGCCCGTGCGGCGCGGCTCGCCGGGCGCCGTCGCCCGGACGCGTGAAACCACGCCCGACCTGCCCGGACACCCCCGTGGGAGACATCCGGGGAGGACGTACTTGCAAACTAACAGCGGACACTGACACATGCGGATCGACGACGACGGCTCCCGCATCGAAGCGATCGCCACCCCGGTAGCATCGAAGGCGGGGAGACCTCCCCGACCGGCGGAAACGACCGGCATGGGGCGCGGCGGCGCGCGGAACGGACGGCACGACACACCATGGGCGGCAAGTGGAGCATCCCGAACGCGGTGACCAAGCGCAGCTACGACGACGCCTGCGGGGCCGCGCACGCCCTCGACCTGGTCGGCGAGCGCTGGGCCCTGCTGGTCGTCCGCGAGCTGCTGCTCGGACCCAAGCGGTACAGCGACCTGCTCGCCGACCTCCCCGGCATCAGCACCACCGTCCTGTCCCACCGGCTGGCCGAGCTGGAGCGCGGAGGGGTGGTGCGGCGCCGCGAACTGCCGCCGCCCGCCGCCTCCCGGGTCTACGAACCAACCGAGTGGGGAGCGGAGTTGGAGCCGGTCATCATGGCGTTCGGCCGCTGGGGCGCCCGCTCCCCGGCCCACCGCCGGGACGCCCACCTGAGCGTCAACTCCCTCGTGCTCTCGTTGCGCACCAACTTCGACCCCGTCCGCGCGGCCGGCGTGCGGACGGAGGTGCTGCTGCGCCCCGACGGGCGTCCCTTCCTCGCCCGGGTCGCGGACGGCCGGCTGGACGTGCGGCCGCTGGACCCCACCCGCTGTCTCTTATA
>NZ_VKHS01001113.1 GCF_014141525.1 Streptomyces calidiresistens | reverse complement strand
CCCCGTCCCGTACCCCCCGGCCCCGGCATCCGCCCGATGGTCGCCCTCGCCCTGCCCCTGCTCGTCGCCGGACTGACCCAGATCACGGTGGGCGTGGTGGACACCGTCCTGCTCGCCCGGCTCTCCACCGAGGGACTGGGGGCCCTCGCGCTCTCCGCACCGGTCTACCTCGTCGCGCTGATCATCGCGCGCGGCTGGGCCGGGGCCGTGCAGGTCCGCGTCGCGCACCACCACGGCGCCGGGCGCCCGGCCGACCTGGCCCGCACGGTCCGGGTCGGGGTCCTCGGCGCCCTCCTCGCCGGCACGGCCGTCGGCGCCGTGCTGTACGCCACGGCCGGGCCGATCCTCACCCTCCTCGGCGCCCCCGACGAGGTGATCGGCCCCGGCACCGGCTACCTGCGGATCCTCGCCTGGGCCGTGCCCGCCGCCGCCGTCACCTTCACCCTCCAGGGCGCCTGCGCCGGCGTCGGCGCCACCCGCGTCACCATGTACAACGCGCTGCTGGTCAACGCGGTGAACCTGCCCCTCGGCCTGCTGTTGATCTTCCGCGCCGGGCTCGGCGTCACCGGTGCCGCGCTCTCCACCCTGATCGCCACCCTCGTCGGTGCCGGCTACCTGCTGCTGTACTGCCGGGCCCGCCTGCCCCGGGACACCACGGGCGCCGAGGAGGTGCCCGCCGTCGCGCGCGGCCTGTGGCGCATCGGCTGGCCCGAGATGAGCACCATGGGCATCGGCTACCTCAACGAGGCACTGCTCACCGGCTTCGCCGCCCGCATCGGCGCCGCCGACCTGGCCGCCTACCGCCTGGTGGACACCCTCACCCTGATCGTCTTCACCCTCCTGGGCTCCGCCGCGACCGCGCTGACCGTGCTCGCCGGCCAGGAGTTGGGCGGCGACCGTCCCGACCGGGCCCTGGAACGCCACCGCGCCGGTGTGCGGTTGCTGCTCGGCTTGGTGGTGGTGAGCGGCCTGGTGGCGCTGGTGGTCGCCCGCCCGGCGTACTCCCTGGTCGTCGAGGACCCGACGGTCGCCCAACTGGCATGGGCCACCACCCCGTTGGCCCTGCTGGGCATGGTGCCCCTGGCCTGGGCGATGTCCCGGGGCTCGATGCTGCGCGCGGCGGGGGAGACCCGCTGGATCATGGTCGCCTCGGTCACCGGCGACTACCTGCTGCTCATCCCCCTGGGGTGGTTCCTGGGGGTGCACCTGGGATGGGGCCTGCCGGGCATCTACACCGCCTGGCTCGGTTTCTCCCTGCTCTACGGCCTGCTGCTGCACCTGCGGTTCCGCCGCCGCTTCCGGCGCCCCTGTCTATTATACACATCTCCGGAGCCCACGAGACTTGGAGCTAGATCGTCTGCCGTCTT
>NZ_VKHS01001112.1 GCF_014141525.1 Streptomyces calidiresistens | reverse complement strand
CCGCGACACGCGGGGCGTGTCGGAATCCCCGGGGCGGTCGGGGAGGGAGCCCCGCCGGGTGGGGTCCGGCGGTGCGGGCATCCGGTGTCGGGACGGGCCCGTCGTCCGGCGCCGCCGTGTCGGCGGCACGCACTAGCGTGGCGCGCATGGCTATGCGGACATCTCCCGAGTCCCCGATGCCCGTGGGGCGGGTCTCCCGGCTCATCGGCGAGTGGATCGACCGACTGGGCGCGGTGTGGGTGGAGGGTCAGATCACCCAGCTCAGTCGCCGACCGGGGGCGGGCGTGGTCTTCCTGACGCTGCGCGACCCGGCGCAGGACATCTCGTTGACCGTCACGTGTTTCCGCGCGGTCTTCGACAAGGTGGCGGACGTGGTGACCGAGGGCGCCCGGGTGGTGGTGCTGGGCAAGCCCGAGTGGTACGCCCCCCGGGGGCAGTTGTCCCTGCGGGCCGCGGAGATCCGGGCGGTGGGCGTCGGGGAGTTGTTGGCGCGGTTGGAGCGGCTGAAGCGGGAGTTGGCCGCGGAGGGGTTGTTCGCGCCGGAGCGCAAGCGGCGGTTGCCGTTCCTGCCGGGGCGGATCGGCCTGGTGACGGGGCGGGCGTCGGCGGCGGAGCGGGACGTGTTGGAGAACGCCCGGCTGCGCTGGCCGGCGGTGCGGTTCGCGGTGCGGAACGTCGCGGTGCAGGGGGTGCACGCGGTCCCGCAGGTGATCGACGCGGTGCGGGAGTTGGACGCGGACCCGTCGGTGGAGGTGATCGTGATCGCCCGGGGTGGCGGGAGCGTGGAGGATCTGCTGCCGTTCTCGGACGAGGCGTTGGTGCGGGCGGTGGCGGCGTGCGCGACGCCGGTGGTCTCGGCGATCGGGCACGAGCCGGATTCCCCGCTGCTGGACCTGGTGGCGGACCTGCGGGCCTCGACTCCGACGGATGCCGCCAAACGGGTGGTTCCGGAGGTCGGCGAGGAGGTGGCGCGGGTGGAACAGCTGCGCGAGCGCGCCCGGTGGTGCGCGCGGGCGCTGGTGGAGCGCGAGGAGCGGGGGTTGCGGGCCACCGTGGACCGGCCGGTGCTGGCGGAGCCGCACCGCCTGGTGGAGGAGCACGAGGAACGCCTGGTGATGGCGGTGGACCGGGGCCGGCGGGTGCTGGGGCACCTGCTGGACCGGGCGGACGCCGAGTTGTCGCACACGGCCGCCCGGGTGGTGGCGCTGTCGCCGGCGGCGACCCTGCGGCGCGGGTACGCGGTGTTGCGGCGCCCGGACGGGTCGGTGCTGCGCTCGGCGGCGGAGGCCGGGGCGGGCGAGGAGCTGCGGGCCCGGTTGGCCGACGGCGAGGTGGGGGTGGTGGTCACCGAGCCGTCCGGCGGGGGCGC
>NZ_VKHS01001111.1 GCF_014141525.1 Streptomyces calidiresistens | reverse complement strand
TAAGAGACAGGGGAGCTCCACGGGGGCACAATGACGCGAAACCACGCCTATTGGGGGGCGACTCCACCGATGAAATCCACCGACAGCCCGCGGCGCCGCGCCACGAGGCTGAAACTCTTCGACGCCGCCGTCGATCTCATCGCCGAGCAGGGCTTCTCCGCCACCACCGTGGACGGGATCGCCGAGCGCGCCGGTGTTTCCAAGGGGACGGTCTATTACAACTTCACCGGCAAGACCGAACTGTACGAGGAACTGCTGCGGCACAACGTCGGAATGCTCGCCTCGGTGCTGCGCGGGGCCGCCGCGGAATGTCGCGCGGCGGGTGGCGACACCCGCGCCGCGCTGAAGGCGATCGTGCGGGCGGGACTGCGCTTCACCCTCGACCATCCCGCCCTCGTGCGGCTGTACCTCGGGGAGGTGTGGCGCACCCACAGCGTCTGGCATCCCACGGTGCTGGCGGTGCGGCGCCGGGCACACGCCGTGATCGAGGAACAGTTGCGCCTCGGCGCCGAGGCCGGGGAGTTGCGGGCGGGCACCGATGTCCGGCTGGCCTCCTCGGCACTGGCCGGGGCGCTGCTGGTGGCCGCGCTCGACTGGCGGTCCTTCGCCCCGGAGGTGCCGGCGGAGGAGGTGGAAAGAACCCTGGGGGCCCTGTTGCCCACGGTGCGCGCGGGCTAGTCGTTCCGTGCCCGGGGACGGGCGACGGACGGCGCGGCCCGGGGTCCCGCACGGCGGAGGGCCTTCCGGCACCGGCGCGGATCGCGACATCCGCACCGTCCACCCGGAAGGCCCTCCTCCCGCCCCGGGCCGCGCCCCCGCGCGGCCCGGGGCGGTGCTCCTAACCGAGCCGGCAGTCGGCGAGGTCGGTGAGGTCGGCGGGAGGCGTGCCGCCCCGCCGATCGATCGCCAGGGAGATCCGGTCCAGCACCGCCACCCGCTTGTCCGCCAACGGCCCCAGGATCGCGTTGTCCACGAAGTTCGGACCGCCCTGCCCCACCGACTCCACCAACCGCTCCTCGGCCTCCCGGATCTGCGACTCCAACGCCGCCAACTCCCGGTCCACCTCCACCCGCGCCCCCTCCGGCACCCCGGACGCCACCAACGGCGCCACCTCCGGACACACCACCGAACCCGCCACCCCGTCCGTGTCCCCGGGGGCACCCGGGACCGTCGCTCCGCCGTCCTCCCCGGCGCGGGGCGGCGGGGCGGCGACGCCCCCGTTCCCGGACGCCCCGGCCGTGGAGAGCGAGCAGTCGGCGAGGTCGGTGAGGTCGGCGGGAGGCGTGCCGCCCCGCCGATCGATCGCCAGGGAGATCCGGTCCAGCACCGCCACCCGCTTGTCCGCCAACGGCCCCAGGATCGCGTTGTCCACGAAG
>NZ_VKHS01001110.1 GCF_014141525.1 Streptomyces calidiresistens | reverse complement strand
GTGGGGCTCCTCGGGGCGGACGGGCGTGCGAGGGCTCCCGACACCGGGCGGGTCGGGGCCGGGGCCGCACACCGCGGTCCCCGCTCCCCGGCACAATGGTCCAGACCAATTGGGCTGTCAAGGGTGCGCGCACACGCCCCCTCCCGCCCCGAAGGGGGGCGCAACGGTCGGTAGTCGGATCCATCGGACGGGAAAAGTCCCCACTTAAGGCCGACTTGAGGCAGGCTTGAACCGGACTTCGGGAAGCGAACCCGCCCCGACCCGTGCCGCACCCACCACGGAGGACCCGAGAAGTGCCGGAGACCACGCGCGCGCACCGTCACCGCCCGGTCGGGCCACCCGGTTCCCGGCGTGCGCCGGAGCCCTCTCCCGGGGCACACGGAACGGCATCAATCGGTAACCGTCCGACGCTGGTTCACCGCCCCGGGAAGTCGTTAAGCTGCCCACCTGGCAGACCCAACCGCGAGCGACGGCCGGCCCGGCCCGGGGGGAGCGGCGCATGCCGATGGCGATCGCGGTGACCGGCGCCGACCTGGTGCTGCCGGTCACCGACCCACGAACACCGGGAGCCCACGTCCTCACCCCTCCCGGTGAACAGGACTTCGAGACGGCGCTGGCCGAGACCGCCGACCTGGTGGACCGTCACGGCCACTACCTGATCGTCCACTCCCGCACCCTGCCCCGCGCCCACCTGCACCGCCTGCACGCCGTCCGGGCCATGCTGGAGTCCGACCGCATCGCCCTGCTCCCCTGCGACCTGCCGCCGCTGGGTCTGGCCGTGCTGGTCCGTCAGCTGCGCCAACTCTCCGTCTGCGACTTCGGACCCGGCATCCTGGCCTCCGCCGGCCGGCTCCTCGCCCACTACATCTGGGCCGGTGCCCTGCTGGGCAGCGGCAGGCACCTGTCCCGACTGCCCGTCGAACTCCCCGCCGACCGGGCCCGGCTCCGCGCCGGCCCCTGCGCCGTGCTGGCGGCCCCCCACCCCACCGTCGTTCCCGACGGCGGGTTCCCGACGGGCCCGCAGTTCGCGACTTCCCTCACCTACGCCACCGGCAGCCTCGCCGACGACCGCGTGCCGGGCGAACTCGCCCCGGCCTGGCGGGTCGGCTCGGTGCACGCCGTCCGACTACCGGCCGATTCGCCCTCCTGGTGGGGCACCCCCCGGGTGGTCGAGTTCGCCGCCGCCATCCCCGATGTCGCCCCGCTCTACCAGATGGTCGGTTCCGTCCGCCGCGAACACTGCCACTGGTGCGGGCTGACCATCATCGGGGACCTGTGCGCCTTCTGTCGGGCACCGGTCCCCACCCCCGTCGCCGACCGCCGTCCCCGGGCCCTGACCGGCCCGAGTCGCAGAGCCCTGACCTGACCCTGTCTCTT
>NZ_VKHS01000111.1 GCF_014141525.1 Streptomyces calidiresistens | reverse complement strand
CGCCCCGCCCCGTTTCCCGGGAACCCGACGCAGGGCGGTCGAACTCCGACACGCCCATGGGACACAATGACCGGCGTGGCTTTCCTGTTGCTGATCGAGGACGACGAGGCGGTGCGCACCGCCCTGGAGATGGGGCTGACCCGCCAGGGTCACCGGGTGATCACCGCGCCCAGTGGCGAGGAGGGGCTGAAGCTGCTGCGCGAACAGCGGCCGGACCTCATCGTGCTGGACGTCATGCTGCCCGGTATCGACGGCTTCGAGGTGTGCCGCCGCATCCGCCGCACCGATCAGCTGCCGATCATCCTGTTGACCGCCCGGAGCGACGACATCGACGTCGTGGTCGGGTTGGAGTCCGGGGCCGACGACTACGTCGTCAAGCCGGTGCAGGGCAGGGTGCTGGACGCCCGCATCCGGGCCGTGATGCGGCGCGGCGAGCGGGAGACGAACGACGCCGCGACCTTCGGTTCCATCGTCATCGACCGGGCCGCCATGACCGTCACGAAGAACGGCGAGGACCTCCAGCTCACGCCCACGGAGTTGCGGCTGCTGCTGGAGCTGAGCAGGCGGCCGGGCCAGGCCCTCTCCCGCCAGCAGCTGTTGCGCCTGGTGTGGGAGCACGACTACCTCGGCGACTCCCGACTGGTGGACGCCTGCGTGCAACGGTTGCGGGCGAAGGTGGAGGACGTGCCGTCCTCCCCGAAGCTGATCCGCACGGTGCGCGGCGTGGGCTACCGACTGGACTCACCACAGCAGCAGTGAGCGGACGCGGCGGCCGGGGGACGGGCGACCACGCCCCGCGGACGGACGCGAAACGACGCGAACGGCGAACGGCGCGGGATGGCGTGAACGGCGTGAACGGCGCGAACGGGGAACAGAGTGGAGCACGACACGGACGGGAACGGCCGACCGGTCGCCCGCGAGGACACGGCGGGGACCGGGGACACCCGGGGTTCGGGGGACACGGTCGCGGGGGCGGACGCCGGCGCCGGTGACACCGCCGCCCCGCCTCCCGGGACGGGGGGCCCCGCCCGGCGCCGGCGCCGGATCGCCGGACGTTTCTCCAGCCTGCGCTTCCGGCTGATCACCGTCTTCGCCCTGGTCGCCCTCACCACGGCCGTCTCGGTCTCCGGCATCGCCTACTGGTTGAACCGGGACGCCGTCCTCACCCGGGCGCAGAACTCCGCGCTGGCCGACTTCCGCAAATCCCTGGGCGACCGGGCCGGGGCCCTTCCCGAGTCCCCCACCTGCGACATGCTGCGGAGTTCCGCCGCCGAGATGGCCGGGGACTCCCCCGGCTACCAGGTGGTGCTGGTGCTGGAGGAGGACGAGACCTCCGACGGGGAGCGCTGCGTGGAGGAGTCCGACCCCCGGCTGTTCACGATGGACCTGGTGCCGGCCTCGCTGATCGAGGCCGTGCACACCGAGCGGTCGGAGGCGGCCGGCGAGGGGGCGAACACCGGCGTGACCACCGGCACCGGTGACGGGGCCGGGGAGACGTCGGGGGCGGACCCCAGCCACCACCTGTACTGGCAGCGGGTGGTGCACGACGGCGACCCGTACCTGGTGGCGGGGGCCAGGGTCGTGGAGGACGGCCCCACCGGATACATGCTCTCCTCCCTGGCACCCGAGCGGGACGACCTGAACTCGCTGGCCTGGTCGCTGGGGATCGCCACCACCCTGGCCCTGATCGGCTCGGTGCTGCTCGCGCAGGCGGCGGCGGGCACCGTCCTGCGGCCCGTGCAGCGTCTCAACAGCGCGGCGCGCAAGCTGGGCGAGGGGCGGTTGAGCACCCGGCTGCCGGTGAGCGGCGCGGACGAACTGGCGGAGCTGACCCGCACCTTCAACGGCACCGCCCGGGCGTTGGAGGAACGGGTGGCGGACCTGCGCGCCCGGGAGGCGGCCAGCCGCCGGTTCGTGGCGGACATGTCGCACGAACTGCGGACCCCGATGACCGCGATCACCGCCGTGACCGAGGTGCTGGAGGACGAGGTGGACAACCTCGACCCGATGATCGCGCCCGCCGTGCAGTTGGTGGTGAGCGAGACCCGCCGGCTCAACAATTTGGTGGAGAACCTGATGGAGGTGACCCGCTTCGACGCGGGGACCGCCCGGATGGTGCTGGACGACGTGGACATCGCCGACCAGGTGACCGCCTGCATCGACGCCCGGGCCTGGCTGGACGCGGTGGAGCTGCGGGCCGAACGCGGGGTGACCGCACGGCTGGACCCGCGCCGGCTGGACGTGATCCTCGCCAACCTGATCGGCAACGCGCTCAAGCACGGGGGCTCACCGGTCCGGGTCACGGTGCGGGAGGAGGGCGGCCCGCGGCCGACCGGGACGGCGGAGCCGGACGCGGACGACTCCCCCACCGGTTCGCCGCACCCTCCTGCCGCGAGCGGGACGGCGGGGGGCGTGCCCGCGCCGCGCGACGGCCGGCGGGCCGAACGGGCGGGTCGCCGGACCGGGGCCGGCGATGTGGTGGTCATAGAGGTGGCGGATCGCGGACCGGGCATTCCCGAGGAGGTGCTGCCGCACGTCTTCGACCGCTTCTACAAGGCCAGCGCCTCGCGACCGCGCTCGGAGGGGAGCGGGCTGGGCCTGTCGATCGCCTTGGAGAACGCCCATCTGCACGGCGGCCGGATCAGCGCCGCCAACCGCCCGGAGGGCGGGGCGGTCTTCACCCTGAGGCTGCCCCGCCGTCCCCTGCCCCCGGTGGACGAGCGGCCGGGCGGGATCGGCGGCACGGTCCCCGCCGCCCGGCGCGCCCCGGGATCCGGGAGCGGGGCCGGTGCGTCGAACGGATCGAACCCGTCCAACGGGGCGGGGGCGTCGGGCGGCGTCGGGGGCGAGCACGCGGAGAGGGACGGCTGAGGGCATGCGGATCACCCACCATCACGGGGCCGGGGGTCGAGGCAGCCGCCGGCACGGCGCCGGGGCGGCCGGGCTCGCCGCGCTGCTGGCGCTGTCGGTCGCGGGCTGCGGCATCCGCTCGATGGACGTTCCGGTGGACGCCGGGCCGGCCCCCTCGCGGGCCAGTTGCACCGCGCCGGAGGGGGCCGAGGGCGTGAACGTGTACCTGGTGTGCGGCTCACGGGTGGAGTCGGTGCCGCGCGACGTGCCCGTTCCCGACCCGACGCCGGCCGAGGGGGAGGGCACGGCGGGTTCCGGGAGCCCGGAGCGGTCGACCGATCCGGCGGAGGTCTCGCCGGCGGAGCGGCTGGCGGTGGCGGGACGGCTGCTGCGCGAGTTGCAGGCCGAACCCCCCGAGGAGGAGCAGGCGGCCGGTTTCAGCAGCGCCGTACCGGAGGACCTGCGGGTGCTCGGTCCCACGGGGGACGATCCGGAGCGGTTGTTGCGGTTGAGCCTGCACCCGGACGACCTGCCGGCCTTCGCCCTGGTGCAGATCATCTGCACCTTCGCGCACACCCGCCCGGTGGGGGACGGCACCTCGGTGCTGCTCGGCGGACCGGTGGAGGCGGAGGACCGCGAGGCGCGGGGTTACACCTGCGCCACGTCGCTGCGGAACCGCCCGGAGAACGCCCGCAACGCCGGTACCGAGGTGGTCCTGCCCCCCTCCCCCGGCGGGGCGGGGGACGCGTCGCGGGAGCCCGACACGGAGTGAGGTCCCCGTCCCGGGCCCCGCACCGGCCGCCCCGGTGACCGGGAACCGGTTTCCCCCGTAGGGGTGGATTCCTCCCGAGTGAGACGAATCACCGCGCATCCGGGGAACCGGCGCGCGCCCCGGGGCGTCATCGCCTCCGTGCAGCGTCAACGGAAAGCGTCCCGGCGCCGGCCGCCCGACGGCCCGGCCGGCTTCGACGCACCCGACGATCCCGCCGGTTCCCGGGGGGTTCCCCGCTCCCTGCGCCTGACGGCGGCGGTTCTGACGATCGCCTACCTGGCGGTGGTGGCGTGGTTGACGCTGCGACCGGTGGCCGTGGCCTGGGTGCCGCCCACCAACACCCGCCCCTTCGCGACGATCGGCGCGGAGTTCGCCGAGGGGCCCCGCGCGGCCCTGCGGTGCCTCGGTGGCGGCCTGACGCTCCTCGCCCCCCTGGGAGTGCTCTTCCCACTGCTGGGGCGCCGCCTGGGCGGCTCCCCCCTCATCTCCTTCACCCGGACCGTCTTCGCGGGCGCGATGATCTCCCTGGCGCTCGGGCTGGCCCGCTCGGTGCTGCCGAGCCGCCAGGCCGACGTGGACGCGCTGATCCTGAACACGCTGGGCGTGGCCCTGGTGCACCTGCTCTGTTTCGCGCCCCTGCGCCGCCGCTTCCCGGGCGCGCGGGGGAGGCTCCTCCCCGACGCCGACCCGGACGCCTCCCACCGTGACGGACCGACGCGCGGGCGGGTGGTGCCGAGCCCGTTCACCGAAACGCGCTTCGGCGGCATCGCCGACCCGGACGGTGAGCCGGAGGAGGGGCCGGGCATGACCCCGATCTCGGCACGCCCCGGCGGCGACCGGGCCGCCGCCGGCCGGGGGCCGGGCTCCCCCGACCTGGTCCGCCCCGCCTGATCCGCGCGGTCACCGCGGACGTTCCCGACGCCGGAGCGGGTACGCGGGTGGAATGTTCGACGATTTCACCGCCGAGGTGGTCGAGGTGGAGGATGCCTCCGTCTTCGTCCGCCACGCAGGTCAGGGTCCGCCGGTACTGCTGTTGCACGGTCATCCCCGCACCTCCGCGACCTGGCACCGGGTCGCGCCCCTGCTGCTCGACCGGGGCTTCACCGTCGTCTGCCCCGATCTACGGGGCTACGGCCGCTCGCGGGGACCGGCCCCCGCCGTGGACCACTCCGCGCACTCCAAGAGGGCGATGGCAAACGATCTGCTCTCGATGATGCGCCGGTTGGGGCACTCCCGTTTCGCCTCGGCGGGGCACGACCGCGGCGGTTGTGTGGCGTTCCGGCTCGCCATGGATCACCCGGAGACGGTCTCGCGGGTGGCGCTCATGGACTGCCTGCCGATCTCCGAGCACCTGGCCCGGGTGAACGCCGAGTTCGCGACACGGTGGTGGCACTGGTTCTTCTTCGCCCAACCCGACATCCCCGAACGGGTCATCACCGCCGATCCCGAGGGGTGGTACCACGGTGATCCACGGACGATGGGCCGGGAGAACCATCGGGAATGGCGTGCGGCCACCGGGAACCCGGAGGTGGTGCGCGCCATGTTGGAGGATTACCGGGCCGGCCTCACCGTCGACCGACGCGACGAGGAGGCGGATCGGGCGGCCGGGAGGCGCCTGCGGTCCCCCGCCCTGATCCTGTGGTCCTCCGGGGACGATCTGGAGGAGCTGTACGGCGATCCTCCGGCCATCTGGCGGACATGGGCCCGGGATGTGCGCGGATGGGCGATCGACAGTGGACACCACATGGCCGAGGAGGCCCCGGAGTCGGTGGCCTCCTCGCTCGGTGATTTCTTCGCCGACTGAGCGTCTCCCCAACCGCCGCCGGCGGCGGCGGGAACCGTAGCGGCCCCGGAGCGTCCGCGGGGACGCCACCGGGGCCGGGTGGGCCGTGGTCCGGGCCTCAGCCGATCGGCAGACCGCCCAGCAGGGAGGGGCTGCTGCCCTGCATCGGCATCCCGCCGAGGGTGCCGCTGCCGGCGGCGGGGTTGGACTCCGCCATGCTCTGGGCGGCGTCCTGCATCATCCCCTGACCGGCGCCGTGCTCGGCGGCGCCGTGGGCGGCCTCGCCCAGCGCGTACATGCCGGCGCCCAGGCTGGTGGCCGCGGTGGCCGGAACCATGTCCACGGCACCGCCGAGGGACAGGTCCGGGGCGGCGGCCGACAGGCGGTCGAGGGTGGAGCCCACGGGGTCCTTCGCATCGCCGTGCGCGGCGGAGGCGTTGCCTGCGGCGGTGACGGCGATCGCGGCGCCGAGCGCGGCGACGCCGATGGACTGCGCGGTTGACTTCTTCATGGGTCTTCCCGTCCTCGTCTCGGGTGAGGGGTCATGGGGCAGCGACCGGAAGATATCGACCCGGCGGAGGGCACCGCAAAACCGTGAAAACCCCGATACCGGCCCCGGGCGACTGCGGTAAATGTCGTGGACATTCCCCCGGAGCCGCGACGGGGCCGGCATCGTTGCAGGTGGAAGGGGTCAGTGACCCTCTCCGGCGAACAGCCATTCGGACCGCAGTTCGGCGTAGCGGGGCTTGATCACGTCGTTGATCATGGCCAGACGTTCGTTGAAAGGAATGAACGCGGATTTCATCGCATTGACGGTGAACCACTGGAAGTCGTCGAGCGTGTAATCGAATGCCCGGGCCAATTCCTCGAACTCACGACTCATACTCGTTCCGCTCATGAGCCGGTTGTCGGTGTTGACGGTGACCCGGAAGCCGAGCCGGCGCAGCAGACCGATCGGGTGCCGCTCGTAGGACTCCGCGGCGCCCGTCTGGAGGTTGGAGGTGGGGCACATCTCCAGCGGGACGCGACGGTCGCGCACGTACGCGGCCAACCGGCCGAGCCGGGCCCCCTCGACGGCGTCCGGGTCGACCTCGATGTCGTCGATGATCCGCACGCCGTGGCCCAGGCGGTCGGCGCCGCACCACTGCAGGGCCTGCCAGATGGAGGGCAGCCCGAAGGCCTCGCCGGCGTGGATGGTGAAGTGGTTGTTCTCCCGCTTGAGGTACTCGAAGGCGTCCAGGTGGCGGGTGGGCGGGTGGCCCGCCTCGGCACCGGCGATGTCGAACCCGACCACGCCCCGGTCCCGGTACCGGTTGGCCAGCTCGGCGATCTCCAGCGAGCGGGCGGCGTGCCGCATGGCGGTGAGCAGCGCGCCCACGCGGATGCGCCGTCCCTCGCCCGCCGCCTGCCGCTCGCCCTCCCGGAAGCCGTCGTTGACCGCCTCCACGACCTGTTCCAGGGTCAGTCCCTGCGTCAGGTGCTGCTCGGGGGCGTAGCGGATCTCGGCGTAGACGACGCCGTCCTCCGCGAGGTCCAGCACCGCCTCACGGGCCACCCGCACCAGGGCGTCCCGGGTCTGCATCACGGCGCAGGTGTGCGCGAAGGTCTCCAGGTAGCGCTCCAGGGAGCCGGAGTCGGCGGCCTCCCGGAACCAGCGGCCCAGCGCCTGCGGGTCCTCTGCCGGCACGGGGAGGTTCGCGTAGCCCTGCTCGGCGGCCAACTCGGCGACGGTGGCCGGGCGCAGCCCGCCGTCGAGGTGGTCGTGGAGCAGCACCTTCGGGGCCCGTCGGATCTGCTCCGGGGTGGGAACGCGGGAGGGGGAAGCGGATGGCCGTGTCATCCCGCGACTCTAACTCCTACGCGCGTAGATACGCCATATCCGGCCACGGTGTCCCTCTTCTCCGTCCCTCTTCTCCGCACCGTGCGTCCCTCTCCACCCGCACGGCGCCTCCGCGTCCCCGCCCGGGGCGGGTTCAGTGGGTGTCGGTGAGCAGGCGTCCGCGCCGACCCAGCAGGAAGGCCTTGAAGGCCGCCACCGGGCGGGTGTCGGGACGACCCGCCATCCAGGCCACACCGATCTCCCGCACCGCGCGCGGCGCGCTCACCGCCAGTTCGCGGACGCCCGGCCGGGGCAGCGTCGAGGGCGGCAGGAGGGCCACGCCCAGACCGGCGGCGACCAGTCCGCGCAGCGTCTCCGGTTCCTCCCCCTCGAAGGCGACCCGGGGCCGGAAACCGGCCAGGGAGCACAGCTTCTCGGTGAGCGTCCGCATGCCGTAACCGCGTTCCAGCATCACGAACGCCTCCTCGGCGGCCTCCGCCAGGCGCACCCGCCGGCGCCCGGCGAGCCGGTGCCCCTCCGGCACCACGAGGTACAGCCGCTGCTCGTCCAGCCTGCGGGCGATCAGGTCGGGTGCCTCGGGGACCGGCGAGATGAGGCACAGGTCGAGCTCCCCCTCGCGCATCCGCTCCACCATGTGCTCGCCGTACCCCTGCACCAGGGAGAAGCGGACCCGGGGGTGGTCGGCCCGAAAGGCCCGGATGAGACCGGGGACGGTCTCCGGCCCCATCGTGCGCAGGAAGCCGAAGGCCACCCGGCCGGCCGCCGGGTCGGCGTCGGTGCGCACGGTCTCGGCGGCGCGGAGGAGTTCGGCCAGGGCCCGCTCGGCGTGGGCGGCGAAGGTGCGGCCGGCCGGGGTCAGGGCGACGGCCCGGCCGTGTCGGGCCAGCAGGGCCACTCCCAGTTCCTCCTCCAGGCGGGCCACGGAACGGCTGAGGGTGGACTGGGGGACACCGAGTTCGGCCGCCGCCCGGGTGACGTGCTCGTGGCGGGCGACCGCCGCGAAATGGGCGAGGCGGGGCGCGAGCAGGGCCGCCACGTCCTCGGCCGCCTCCGGGACCTCCGCCCCCGCAGGAGGGCCGGTCCGGGCGGCACGGCGTGTTACCGGTGTCTCTTTTCCGTTGCCGGTGGATGTCATGGACCGACCTCACCTCGCATCATGCATCAGTGGATCGATCATGCCACTTTCATGCATTGGACGGATGAAACCCGTCGTTCTAGTTTCGTTACATGGCTTCTGCATCGACCACTCCCGGCACGCCCGGGGCCACCTCCGCCGCGTCGCGCCCGCCGCTGATGCGCATGAACCTGGCCCTGTTCGGCATCGGCCTGGCGAGCTTCGCGATGCTCTTCTCCACCCAGTCGTTGCTGCCGGAGATCGCCGCCGGCTTCGATGTCCGACCCGACGCCGCCACCTGGACCATCTCCGCCGCCACCATCGCCCTGGCCCTGGCGGTGGTGCCGCTGAGCCTGCTCTCCGAGCGGTTCGGCCGGCGCCGCACCATGACCGTCTCGGTGGGGGTGGCCCTCGCCCTGGCCCTCGCGGTCCCCTTCGCCCCCGACCTGTCCACCCTGGTGGTGCTGCGGGCGCTCCAGGGCGCGGCGATCGCCGGCGTCCCCGCCTCGGCCGTGGCCTACCTCTCCGAGGAGTTGAACGGCCGGGCGATGGCCGGGGCGGTCGGGCTGTTCATCGCGGGCAACAGCGTGGGCGGCATGACCGGCCGGATCCTCTCCGGCTGGGTCGCCGAGGGCTGGGGCTGGCGGGCCGGTCTGGCCTCGGTCACCGCGCTGGCCCTGATCGGCGTGGTGCTGTACCGGGCGCTGATCCCGGCCTCCCGGAACTTCACCGCGCGCACGCTGCGCCTGCGGCCGGCCGCCGCGAGCCTGGGCGGTCACCTGCGCAACGGACTGCTGCTGCGGCTCTACGCGATCGGCGGCCTGCTGATGGCGGCGTTCAGCGCCGTGTACACCGCGATCGCCTTCCGGCTGAGCGAGGCCCCCTTCAACCTCTCCGCCGGCCTGATCGGCTCGATCTTCGTCATCTACCTGGTGGGCACCTGCTCCTCCTCGATCACCGGTCCCGGCGTGAGCCGGCTGGGGCGGCGCGGCGCGCTGTACATCGGCATCGGCGCCGTCGTGGCGGGGCTGCTGGTGAGCACGGTCGATCACCTCGCGGCGGTGATCGTCGCCCTGGTGCTGATCACCGGGGGCTTCTTCTTCGGCCACGCGGTCGCCTCCGCCTCGGTGGGCCGCACCGCCACCGAGGCACGGGCGCAGGCCTCGGCGCTGTACCAGGTGACGTACTACCTGGGTGCCAGCGTCGGCGGGGTGCTGGGCGCCCTCACCTACCACCACGCCCGGTGGGACGGCACCGTGGCCTTCTCCCTGATCGCCCTGCTGACCGCCGGCGGGATCACCCTGTACGCGACCCGGCGGGCCCGCCGGGAGGCGGCCGTGACGGCTGCCTCCCGGCCGACCGTGACGGGCCGGGCCCGGGTTCCGGCGGCTGCCGCGGGCTGACCGGCGGGGTCCCACCGGCTCCCTGCCCGCTCCCCTCGGTGAGGGCCCCGGCGGTTGCCGGGGCCCTCACCGGGGTGCGGCGGGTATCCGGGACCGGTCGGTTCGCGGGACCTCACGATCGGGCGAGGGGCTCGTCGCTCCATCGGAACCACGCCCGCTCCCCGTCGATGTGCAGCAGGAACCCGGCGACGGGTCCGGAGGGGGACCACAGGGTGACGCGCCGCTCGATCTCGTCCCGGACCCTCTCCCACTCGGCCCACCCCTCCTCGTGGTCGGCCTCCGTCAGGGCGAGTTCGCGCTCGAACAACGGCCGGACGGCGGCGAAGCCGGGACCGGGGGTGAATCGCCCCGCGAGCCACGGGAAGTCGGCGTCCTCGATCAGGATCTCCCCCACCGGCTCCCGTTCGCCGACCATCCGCCAGGTCTCACCCGTGAACCCCACCGCTCCGCCCTCCCCGGTCGGACAC
>NZ_VKHS01001109.1 GCF_014141525.1 Streptomyces calidiresistens | reverse complement strand
AACCCCCGACTTCCGCCCGATGCCCCCCGGCACCGACGACCCCCGAAAGAGAGCGGCTGATCCGATGCACGACCTGGTAGTGGTGGGCGCAGGCCCCTACGGACTGTCCATCGCCGCCCACGCGGCGGCGGCCGGACTGGACCTGCGGGTCCTGGGCCGGCCCATGGCCTCCTGGCGGGACCACATGCCCGGCGGCATGTTCCTCAAGTCCGAACCCTGGTCCTCCAACCTCTCCGACCCGGCCGGGGCCCACACCCTGACCGCCTGGTGCGCCGAGCGCGGTCTGCGCGCCGATCACGGTGTGCCGCTGCCGATCTCCACCTTCACCGACTACGGCATGTGGTTCGCCGGACGGTTGCAGCCCGCCGTGGAGGAGCGGCTGGTGGTCTCCGTGGCGCCGATGTCCGGCGGCTACCGGGTGGAGACGGCCGACGGCGAGCTGTTCACCACCCGGACCGTGGTGGTGGCGGCGGGCGTGATGCCGTTCGTGCACCTCCCGCACGCGCTGCGCGGCCTCTCCCCGCACCTGGCCTCGCACAGCAGCTCGCACGCCGACCTCGCGCACTTCCGGGACCGCGAGGTGACCGTGATCGGCGGCGGTCAGGCCGCGCTGGAGACGGCGGCGCTGCTGCTGGAGAACGGTGCCCGCCCCACGGTCGTGGCCCGCGCCTCGGCGCTGCGCTGGAACACCCCGCCGCAGCCGCTGCGCCGGGGGTTGCGCGAGACGCTGCGCGAGCCGCACAGCGGGCTGGGCACCGGCTGGAGCAGCTGGGTGTGGTCGGAGGCGCCGGGCGCGGTGCGGCTGCTGCCGACGGCGATGCGCACGCACATCGCCTCCACCGCGCTCGGCCCGGCCGGCGCCTGGTGGCTGCGGGACCGGGTGATCGGCCGGTTGCCGATCCGGCTGCGCCGGCAGGTGGTGACGGCCGAGCCCGTCGGCGAACGACTGCGGCTGCGGCTGACCGGCCCCTCGGGGTACGGGCCGGTGGAGACGGTGGAGACCGACCACGTGATCGCCGCCACCGGTTTCGTGCCGGACGTCAACCGGCTTGGCTGGTTGGCCCCGGAACTGCGGGTGGGGGTGCGCCGGGTGCGCGGCACGGGGGCGCCCGAGCTGGGGTCCCACTTCGAGTCCTCGCGCCCGGGGCTGTTCTTCGCCGGCCTGCCGGCGGCCCCCTCCTTCGGGCCGTCGATGCGCTTCGTGCACGGCGCCACGTTCACCGCCGGGCGACTGGTGCGGGGGGTGCGGCGCCGGGTGGGCGGCCGACTGCTCCCGACGGGGGGCCGGGTGCCGGTGCCCGCGCCGGTCCCGGCCGACGCCCTGCCCGGGGTCGGGCCCGTCGCCGAAGCGTCGCCGCGGTCCGCCCCGGTGCCGCCGCC
>NZ_VKHS01001108.1 GCF_014141525.1 Streptomyces calidiresistens | reverse complement strand
CCCCGGCCCCGGTCGCCCCGAGTCCCGTCGGTTTCGGCCCGGCCCCCGTGATGGCACCCGGCCCGCCGGGGGCGTCGGGCGACGGGGCCGGCGCGGTCACCGAGCCCGAGGCGGGTCCGCGGTCCCCCCGCGCCGGAGCGCGGCGGCGCGGTCCGCTGCTCGCCGCCGTCGCGGCCTCGGTGGTTCTCGCGGTGGGAGCGGGCGCCGGCCTGGTGCTGCTGATGAACGGTGACCGGCCGGACGACGGGGGCACCGCGGATCCGCTCGCCTCCGGGCCCCCGGCCGACGGCCGGCCCGCCGGGGACGTGCCCCCGGCCGACGATCCCGGCGCCGATCCCGGGGGAGCCGGGGAGGACGGGTCGGCCCCCGGCGTCGAGTGGGGCGTGCCGACCACCGCGGAGGACTGCCCCGCCGCCGACATCGAGGGCGCGGACGCGGCCTGCGTCGTCGAGCCCGAGTGCTGGGGCGGCATGGTCGTGATCACCGGCAACGTCTCCATCACCGCCGCCGACTGCCGGGCCGAGCACGTCTGGGAGACCTTCGCGATCGCCCCGCTGCCGGCCGACGGGCTCACCCACCACCAGGCGGAACTCGCCGCGCACCCGACGGTCCGGGAGGTGTGCTCCGCAGAGGTCCTGGCGGCCTCCCTCAACGAGCGGGGCCGGGAGCGGGAGGCCGATTCGTGGGAGCCGGACGTGCTGCCGCCCACGGAGGCGCAGTACGCCGCCGGTTCCCGGGTCCTGCGCTGTGTCGCCGCCTCCATCGGCCCCGACGGTTCACGGCTCACCCGCCATCACTTCGGGCCGGCCGAATCCGACTGATCACCCCCGGCCGGGGTCGGGCCACGAGTCGGGCCACGAGGGGAGGGGGCGCGCCCGTCCCAGCCACTCCCGGAGACGTTCGCCGAGGACGACCTCGTGCGGCAGGCGTTCCAACTCCGCCGGGTGCGCGGCCACTCCGTGCCGCCGCAGGATGTCGGCCAGGTGCCCCCAGTGGTCGGCGGCCATCCCCTCGTGCGTGTGGTCCTCTCCCGGCTCGTCCGGGCCGACCACGGTGCGGGCGGTCTCCTCGATGTCCCCGACCGAGACGAACTCCCGGATGTCCACCCCACCGCCGTGGATCGACTCGGACCAGCCCCGGTCGTCGAGCAGCGGTATCCGGCGGTCGTCGGAGAGCACCGCCTCCAACCGGGCGGAGACCGCCATCTCCGCGGGGTCGGCGCGTTCCCCGTCGAGTTCGACCAGGGTGCTCAGACGGGTCACCTCGACCATGTGGTCCTCCGGGTCCGCGTGGCCGGTCACCGTGCCGGCCGGTGGTGTCGGGGGCCACGGTATCCGGCCGGGTGCTGTCGGTGCCGGGGGTTTTCGGGGTGCCGATCACTTA
>NZ_VKHS01001107.1 GCF_014141525.1 Streptomyces calidiresistens | reverse complement strand
CGGTCGCGCAGGGCGGTGGGGGCGGTGGATCCGGTGTCGCCCGTCGGGCGCGCGGGGCCGCTCACGCGGCGCCCACCGGGTCGCGGGCGATGCCGTCGCGGACGACGATCTCGCGGTCGGACCAGGCGGCCACCCGGGACTCGTGGGTGACCAGCACCACGGCGGCGCCGGTGGTGCGGGCGGCCTCGGTGAACAGCTCCATCACCCGCTCGCCGTTGAGGGAGTCCAGGGCGCCGGTGGGTTCGTCGGCGAACAGCACCCGGGGACGCCCGACCAGGGCCCGGGCCACGGCGACCCGCTGCCCCTGACCGCCGGAGACGGTGCCGGGGCGGTGGTCGGCCACGTCGTGCACCTCCAGCCGCTCCAGCCACTCGTCGGCGCGCCGCTCGGCCTCGCGGCGGGCCACGCCGTTGAGGCGCAGCGGCAGGGCGACGTTCTCCCGGCAGGTCAGCTCGGGCACCAGGTGGCCGAACTGGAAGACGAAGCCGAAGGCGGAGCGTCGCAGGGCGCTGCGCTCCGCGTCGGAGAGGGTGGTCATCTCGCGACCCTCGAAGCGGACGCTGCCGGAGTCCGGCGGGACGATCCCGGCCAGGCAGTGCAGCAGGGTGGACTTGCCCGATCCCGAGGGGCCCATGATCGCGACGATCTCGCCGGGGGCCACCGAGAAGTCGGCCCCGGCCAGGGCGGGGGTGGTGCCGTAGGTCTTGTGCAGGGCTGTGGCGGTGAGCAGGGCATCGGTCACGGCCGGATCACCTCCGCGGCGAGTCGGTCGAGGCGGGCGGCGGTCAGGTCCAGCCACCGCAGGTCGGCTTCCAGGTGGAAGAGGGCGTGGTCGCAGATGAGCTGGTCGGCGAGGTCACCGGCCAGCTTGCGGCGGGTCAGCTCACGCATCAGCCGCAGGTGCTCGGCACGCTGGACGTCCAGCAGGCCGGCCGCGTCCCGGCTGGTCAGCAGGGCGAGGACGACCTTGGTGTAGAGGGTGCTGCGCAGGTAGGGCTCGGGCTTCTCCGGCCGGGAGAGCCACTCGGCGACGTCGGTGACGCCGGCGTCGGTGATGGCGTAGCGCTTGCGGTCGGGGCCCTCCCCGGCCTCGACGCCCTCCACCTCCACGAGCCCGTTCTTCAGCAGACGGGACATGGTCGAGTAGACCTGTCCGTAGTGGAGGGGCTTGTCCTGACCGAAATGGGCGTCGAAGGCCCGTTTGAGATCGTATCCGTGGCTGGGGCCGCCCTCCAGCAGGCCGAGCAACGTGTGACTGATGGACATGCGGACCACTATACACATCGCGTATACACCGGGTGTGGAATCGAGGTGAATACCGGGAGAGCGGCCGACCGGACGCCCCCGGGCCCCCTCGGCGGAGCCCGCGCGCGCCCCGGTGCGC
>NZ_VKHS01001106.1 GCF_014141525.1 Streptomyces calidiresistens | reverse complement strand
CACCCGCCCCGTCCGGTTCGCCGCCGCCTCCGGTCGGGTGCCCGGAGGGCCCCGGGGCCCGCGCCGCCGCGGCGCGGACCCCGGGGTATCAGCCGAACGGCAGCACCAGCAGCCACGCCACGAACGCCGCCGCGAGCAGGACCACCGGGGCCCCGACGAGCAGGCGCAGCAGGGCGATCTCCCGGCCCATGGCTCGCGGGGCACCGAGCAACAGCAGGGTTTCCCGGTCCTCCGCGCGGTCCCATCGGTTCGTTCCCCCGGCCACCGGGAGGGCGGACAGCGCGGCGAACACCGTCACCCCCAGCCCGAGCACCGTGAGCGCCCCCGGCCGGGGCACCAGCAGGAGGGCGGCCGGCACCGTGGCCGAGGCGGCGGCCAGGGCCCCGAACGCCCGACCCCGGTACGGGGCGTCGGTCAGCAGGGTGCGCCCGGCCAGCATCCGGCGCACCCCGGGACGGCGGAACAGCAACAGCCGACCGCACAGCGCGAGCAGACCGGGCCCGGCCACCACCGTGCCGATCAGGACGAGGGCCCAGCCACCCACCACGCCCGGGCCGATACCGGCGGGCACCCCGGGCAGTTCCCAGGGACCGGTGCCGGGGTGGCCGGGGCCGCCCGGGGCGGTGAGGGAGACGAGGGCCACCCCGGTCCCGACCAGTGCCGTCCCGGCGGAGAACGACTGGCCGCCGCCCGTCCGGTCGGCGGCCGCCGGTACCCCCGGCACGGGGATCGGTTCCCCCCACCGGTCGGTCGGCGTCGTCGGAGGGGTCCCGACCGCGCCGGCCACGGCGCCGGGCGCCCCGTCGGGGTGCCCGGCCGTCGCGACGACGGGAACGGGGGCCGTGGACCCCTCCCCGCGGCGGGTGGCGGGGGCACGGGCCGCGAGGGCGGCGGAGCCCGCCACCACCAGGGGGACCAGCGCGACCAGGGTCGGGGTGCCCACGGCGGGCAGGGCGGCGGGCGCGCCGTCCGTTCCACCGTTCGACGCCCCGCGGGTGTAGAGGAAGAGCGCCACGGCCGGCAGACATCCCAGCAGGGCGAGGAACCCCGATGAGGCGCCGATCAGCATCGCGACGCGACCGCGTCCGGCACCCAGCGCCCCCAGCTCCGCCCGGATCCCGGGCGGGGGGTCGGTACGTGCGAGCGTCGCGGCCAGGTGGCCGGTGGCGACGAGCGGCATCAGGCAACCGAGCACGGCGGGTGTCGCTCCCCCCGCCGTTGCCGGTTGCTCCAGGGCCCGGGACAGGACACCGAGCAGCACCAGACAGGTGCCGCCGGAGGCGAGGAACAACGGAACGCGGCCGGCCGGGAACGACAGCGGGCCGCGGCGCGCTAGCCGGGCAGCGAGCATGTCTCGGGCGCGGTGGGGGCGCCGGGGGTCGGGGCG
>NZ_VKHS01001105.1 GCF_014141525.1 Streptomyces calidiresistens | reverse complement strand
CGGGCGGGGTGCGCGGGCCGGGCCGGATCAGGCGGCGAGGCGGTCGGTCGCGCCCACCCGGCGCACCCCCAGGTCGTCCAGCACGGCCTCGGCGGCCATCCGGGCGGAGGCGAGTTCGCCGCCGGGGCCGGGGGTCGCCCGGTGCCCGCCGCAGACGTACAGCCCCTCCAGCAACCGGGCGCGCCGGCGCGGGGCGTAGGGGGGCGGCAGCGCGGTGGTGGCCCGGGGGTCGTGGTGCGCCGCCAGCAGCTCCCATTCCTCGGCCGGGACGCCGTGGAGCCGGGAGAGCTGACCGCGGGCCGCCTTGTCCAGGGTGTCGGTCGGCTCGCCGGCCTCCGGTCCCAGCACGACGGAGGTGATCAGGGGGCGCCCGGCGGGGGCCCGTTCGGCGTCGACGGCGGAGACCACCGTGGTGTGCGCGATCGGCCCGCGCCGGGCGGCGTCGACGATCAGGGTGGGGCCCGCGCCGGGGAGGTCGTCCGCGGTGTGGTGCAGCACCGTCATGGGGTGATGGTCGGGACTGCGCAGGCCGGGCAGCAACCGGGCGGCCTCCTCCGCGCCGGTGGCCACGACCACCGCCCGGCACCGCAGGGTGCCGTGTTCCTCCGTCTCCACCTCCCGGGTGCGGACCGCGGAGACCCGGACGCCGGTGTGCACGCCCCCGGTGGGCAGGTCGGCCGCGAGGCGGGCCGGCAGCCGTTCGGTCCCGCCCGCCACCAGGGCCAGGCCACCGCGCGCGAAGGCGCGCAGCCGCAGGTCCGCCAGGCGGCAGGAGGTGCCCAGCACCGGGTCCCCCAGCAGGGTGGCCAGCAGGGGGCGCAGGGAGCCGTCGGCGATCCGGGAGGGAACCCCGCGTGTCTCCAGTGCCCGTTCAGCCGAGGTGTCGGGACGGCCGGCCAGCCGCTCCTCGTCGAGGAGGGCGAGCCGTCCGAGGTTGGCGCGCAGCCAGGCGTGGTCCAGCGCGCCGGTCAGGGACCGACCGCCGTGACGGGGCGGGCCGCCGGAGCGGGGTCCGGAGCCGCCCAGGCGGTGGGATCGGTCGTCGGCGTGCAGCAGGATCCCGCCGGTGATCCCGCGGAAGCGGGGCGGGACCGCGAGGTGTCGGCGCAGTTCCGGGCCGTCGAGGCCGGGGAGGGCGGGCCACCAGCCGTGGTCGAGGCGGAAGCCGTCCCGGTGGTCGGTCACCATGCGTCCACCGATCCGCTCCCTGGCCTCCAGCACGGTCACGGGGACACCGGCGAGGCCGAGCAGGCGGGCGGTGGCCAGGCCGGCGGGCCCGGCGCCCACCACGACGACGTCGTCCGCGGACACGGGCCGGCCGCCCTCCCGGTTCCCGTCCTCCTCCCGGGGCCGGCGGCCCGGCGGGCCGGAGAGGGGGGAGGCCCCGGCGGGCGCCTCGGAGGGG
>NZ_VKHS01001104.1 GCF_014141525.1 Streptomyces calidiresistens | reverse complement strand
ACCCCTCCCCCCGTCCGCCGGTCACCCCGGCGGCCTGACCGACGGGGCCCCGGGCCCGACGCCCCGGCACGCCCCGGCGAACACCGCCGGGGCGTCCGGCTTCCCGGGCGCCTCCCCGGTCGTCACCGCCCGGTGGGCCCCGGGGCGGGCCGGGGTGTCACGAGGTGGCAGGCGGCGCCGTCCCGGTCGGCGGGCAGCGGCGGCAGGGGCACGGCGCGGCAGGCGTCGGCGTGCGGTGGGGCGACCTCCGGACAGCGGGGGTGGAAGCGGCACCCGCCCGGCACCGCCGCGGCGTCCGGGGACTCCCCGACGAGCGGGCGGCGGTCCTTCACCGGCGCGTCCGGGAGCACCGAGAGCAGCGCCCGGGTGTAGGGGTGGCGGGGGGTGGTGAGGACATCGACGGTGGGGCCGATCTCGACGATCCGCCCCAGGTACATCACCGCCACCCGGTCCGCGATGTTCCAGGCCAGGCCGAGGTCGTGGGTGACGACGAGGGCGGCGAGGCCGATCTCGTGGCGCAGGCGCAGCAGCAGGGCGAGGATCTCGCCGCGCACGGAGGCGTCGAGGGAGGCGACGGGTTCGTCGGCGACCAGTACCGAGGGCCCGGTGACCAGGGCGCCGGCGATGACCACGCGCTGGCGCTGGCCGCCGGAGAGTTCGTGCGGGCGGACGCCGAAGAACCGCTCGGGGGGCCGCAGGCCGGCCCGGGAGAGCGCGTCGGCGACGCGTTCGGGCTCGCGGTCCCGGATGCCGTGCACCCGCAGGCCCTCGGCGACCGCCTCGTACACCGTGTGACGGGGGTTGAGGGCCCCGGTGGGGTCCTGGAGGACCAGTTGGGCGGTGCGGCGGAAGGCCAACAGGCCGCGCCGGTTGCGGGGCAGCGGGCGGCCCCGGTGCAGGACCTCACCGGCGGTGGGGGGCTCCAGACCCAGCAGGGCACGGGCGACGGTGGTCTTGCCGCAGCCGGACTCCCCGGCGAGGGCGAGGATCTCGCCGGGGCGCAGGTCGAGGTCGACGCCGTCGACGGCCCGGGCGACCCGGCGGCCGGGCAGCGGGAAGCCGACGGCCAGACCCCGGGCGCCGAGCACGGCCTCCTCCCCGGCGGGGACGGCGGATACGGCGGGCCCGCCGGGGGCATCGGTCCCGGTGCCCGGGGCGGGGGTGCTCCCCCCGCCGCCGGAGGCGGCGGCAACGGTCCGTCGGGAGTGGTGCGCGGACGCGACGGGTCGGCCGTCGCCGTCGGCGGGACCCCCGACGCCGCCGGGCCCGGTGGCGTCCCCGCAGGGGGGTTCGGCTCCGGTGCCGGGCGGCGCGCCTCCCACCGCGGTGGGCCCGGCGCCGTCCGGGGCGCCGTCCGGGGAGGGGGTCGCACCGGGGGCCACGGCGACGGGTACCTGGCTCTTATACAC
>NZ_VKHS01001103.1 GCF_014141525.1 Streptomyces calidiresistens | reverse complement strand
CCCCCAGGGCCCGGCCCACCCCGGCGCCGCGGTGCTCCGGGTTCACCATGAAGGAGGCCCCGGCGATGCCCGACCCCCGGCCGGGCAGGCTCGGGCCCGCCTTCGCCGTTCCCGCGATCCGCTCCCCGTCCACGGCCACCACCGTCCGCCACGACGGCGTCCCCATCCACAGCGAACGGGCCTCCTCCATCCCCGAGCCCTCGGGCAGGGTGTAGGTCCGGCCCTCGTCGACGATCCGGGAGTAAAAGGAGTGGATCTCCGGCCAGTCCTCGTCACGGGCGGTGCGAATCCTCATCCGTCCACCGTACGACCGCCCCGGGCCGCCCCGAACGGCGGCGGCCCGGGGCGGGCGGGGATCAGTCGGTGTGCCGGACGGTGTCGGTGAGCGTCGCGTACGCCACGATGTTGGCGTCGTAGCCGCCCTCCGCCGTCCACCGTCCGCCGCAGGTGATCAGCCGCAGCTGCGGCGTCTCCACCGCGCCGTACACCCGCTCGTCGGGGAAGTCCGCCTTCGGGTACTGCTCGACGGCCTCGACGGTGAAGATCGCGGTGGTGTCGTCGGCCCGGTCCACCTCGATGATCTCGCCGGGTTCCAGCATCCCCAGGCCGGCGAAGGCCGCCGGCCCCTGCCGGGTGTCCAGGTGCCCGACGAGCAGCGCGGCACCGCGTTCGCCCGGCGAGACGCCACCGGCGTACCAGGCGGCGCGCATCGCGTCCTCCTCGGCCGGCGACGGCGGTCCGCCGTCCGGGTCCAGGTCGGCGCCGAAGACCTCGACGTCCGCCCGCAACCAGGGGATCCGCACCCGGGTCGGCTCGGCCCGTTCCATTCCCGTCTCGGCCCCGGGCACGATCTCCGGGCCCTCGCCGGCGGCCGGGTCGCGTTCGGCCGCGCCCCCCGACGCGGCGGCCCGGGCCGGGGCCTCCGCCTCGGGGGAGGGCGCGGCGGCTGCCAGGACCGCGCACAGCACGACGGAGGACGTGGCCACGGCCACCTCCAGGCGCCGCCGGTGCGGGGCCAGGCGCTGCCGGCGGGTCAGGCCGGTGGCGGCGAACCGCCGGGCCCGCGAGCGGGCGGCGAGCCGGCGCCACGGGATCAGGGGCACGTGCCAGGGGACCCGACCCACCAGGCGGGCCCCGGCGTGGTAGCGGCGCTCCAGCCACAGGTCCACCCGGTCCAGCATCCGGCGCACGGCCTCCCGGACGGCCCGGAGGCGGTCCCGCGCCACCCGGATCGGGCCCCGCCGCCGGCGTCGGGTCCGTCGGGGCGCGGGTTCGGCGGACGGCGCGCCCCCGGCGTCGGTGTCCCTCCCGGGCCGGTCCTCCTCCACCGGCGTTCCGACGCCCCACCGGGCGAACACCTTTCTCTTATACACATCCCCGAGCCCACGAGACATGGAGATCCACCATATA
>NZ_VKHS01001102.1 GCF_014141525.1 Streptomyces calidiresistens | reverse complement strand
CCCCCGGAAGGAGACCCCGACCATGGCCCGCAAACCCCCACCCGGCGCGTACGGATCGACCGGAGGTTCCCGGCGCGATCGCGAGGAGGACCGGCGCGACCGCCGCGAGTACCGCGAGCGCCGGGACGACCGCGACCGGAACCACCGGGAGCGACGCGACGAGCTCGACCGCCGCGACCGGCGCGAGTACACCGAGCGCCGCGACGAGCGCGAGCGGCGCGAGGAGCGGGAGCGCGCCGCCCGCCGGGACCGCGCGGAGGACCACGACCGCCGCGACCGCCGAGACCGGCTGGATCGACTCGACCGTCGTGACCGCGCCGCGCGCCGGAACCGGAACACCGCGGGCGAGGACCGGGGTCCGATGGGCATCCTGGTCGGTCTGCTGCTCACCGCCATCGCCCTGGTCGCGCTGCTGCTCTGGGCGATCCTCTGAGGGGTGACCCCGACCGGGGTCCCACTCCCCGACCGCGCGGTCCCCGACGGGCCGATCCGCCGGTTCGGCCCCTGCGGGCCGGCGGATTCCCGCGCTTCCGGGGGCCGGTCCGGATCAGCCCCCGTCCACCCAGCGGCGGGCCCAGGCATCCACCAGCCCCGCCACCCAGGCGGCGTCCGCGGCGTCCCCCAACAGATGGTCGGCGCCGTCCAGACCGATGAACGCCTTGGGATGCCGGGCCGCCGAGAACAACTCGCCCGCCTCCTCGATCCCGACCACCGAATCCACCGGCGAGTGGAGCACCAACAGCGCGGCGTCCAGCTCCGCGATCAACCCCCGCTGCTCGCGGGCGCGTTCCGCGAGGTCGTCGAGGAACTCCCGGCGCATCCGGAACGGGCGCCCGGCCAGCGTCACCTCGGCCTCACCGGCCCGCCGCAACTCCTCCTCCGCGCCGGGCGGCAACTGTCCGCGCAGATGAGCCGGGTCGGCCGGCGCCGCGATGGTGGCCACCGCGCGGACCTCCGGGATCCGGTGCGCGGCGGCCAACGCCACGCCCCCGCCCATCGAGTGACCCACCAGCAGGGCGGGTGGGGCGGCGGCCTCCCGCAGCCCGGCCGCCGCGTGCACCAGGTCCTCCACCATGGTCCCGAAACCGGTTCGGGAGAAGTCGCCCTCCGATTCCCCGATACCGGCGAAGTCGAACCGCAGCACCCCCCAGCCCAGCCGGGCCAGGCCGCGCGAGACCCGGGCGGCCGCCAGGACGTCCTTGCCGCAGGTGAAGCAGTGGGCGAAGACCGCGTACGCCACCGGCTCGCGCCCCTCGGGCAGTTCCAGCCGGCCGGAGAGCCGACCCATCGGGCCGGCGACGTCGAACCGGCGGCACTCGATCCCGGCGGTGCCCCGCTCCGCCCGTCCCCCGCTCATCGGTCGGCCCGCCGGGAGCGGTCCCGGGGGGCCGACCGATGAGCGGGGGACGGGC
>NZ_VKHS01001101.1 GCF_014141525.1 Streptomyces calidiresistens | reverse complement strand
CGCTGGCCCCGCCCGGGTGCGCGGCCCCCGGCCCCGCCCGCGCCCGTCCGTCCGTTCCGAGGATCCCCGCGAGAGAGAGCCGTTACGTGGCCTGTGACCTGTGGCTGGTCCCCCTCGTCGATGTGCTGTGCCACAGCCCCGACAACCCCTTCGCCGACGAACTCGCCGACTTCGACCGTGCCCTGACCGACGCGGGCCTGCCCACCGTCCCCGTCTACGCCTACATGCCGGGCATGACCGGTGAGGTGGCGCCGGTGGCGGGGTTCGACTACGCCGCGCTGCACCTGCTGCGCCGCGCCTACCTGTTGTCGATCAGCGGGCTGCCGGTGGAACCGGCGGAGCGTATGGACGGCGACTACCAGCAACTGCTGGAGATGTTCGAGGAGGCGGCCCAACGCTCGCACCTCGTCTGGCACTTCGACCACGCCGGGGCGTACGTCCCGGTCGACTTCCCGCGTCCCCTGGTCACCGACGCGCTGCTGGCGGGTGGGGGGCCGCTGGGCTCCTCGCACGGCCTGCTGCGGGAGTTGGAGGCCGTGGCCCCCGCCATCGGGATCGACCCGGCCAACCCGCCGGCGGCCCCGCCGGCGCCCGCCCGGCCGACCTCGCTGGACGAGCCGGCGGCGGCTCCACTGCACGAGGCCGGGCCGTTCGCGGGGGAGCGGCACGTGTGGCTGGGGCTGCACGCCGCCGCCACCCGCAGCCTCGCCCAGGGGTCGATGATCGTCTTCGGCTGAGCGCCTTTCCCCGACCCGGCCCCCGCCCGGAGGGGGCGGGGGAGCCCGGGCGGTGCGCGCGGGCCGCGGTCGTGCGGAGGGGGCGCGTCGGGGTGCGGTGCCGCTGTCGCCACGGCGGGAACGCGCCCCGGGGCGCGTGTCGCTGTCCGCGCGCCCGACGCGGCGCGTTCCCCGTGCCCACCGCGCCCCGGCGGCGCGCCCGCCGTTCGGCACGCCCTACAGGCGGGGACCCTCCGGGGGCCGCTGGCGCGGCATGGTGGGCCGCGCCCCGGGCGGCGGGGACGGGAACCGCCCCGCCCCGACCCGGGTCGGGCCCTCCTCCCGGCCGGCCGCCCCGGTCACGGCGGCGGTCTGCGTCAGCAGCGCGGCCCCCCCGCCCCGGAACTCCAACATCCAGTCGGCGGTCTCGGCGCGCACCAGCTCCGTGACGTCCTCGGAGAAACGCCGCAGCACGCCCAGGCAGCGCTCGGCCGCCTCGCCCGCCGTCCCCTCCGTCGGCCCCAGCGCCTCGCGCACGCTCTCCGTCGCCCACTCGTACCGCAGCGCCTCCAGCCGTCGTTGCACCGCCTGCGCCGTGGCCACGTCCCGCATCCACCCGGAGGTCAGGCCGAACCAGCGGTCGCAGGCCAGGCAGGCCACGGCGCCCAGCAGCAGCGGATACCCCCACGGACCCACCC
>NZ_VKHS01001100.1 GCF_014141525.1 Streptomyces calidiresistens | reverse complement strand
TCAGGTGTGTATAAGAGACAGCTTCCCGCGCTCTTCCCGTGCCCACCGGAGTGGACAGATCACCGATGACACAGCCCAACGGATGGAAAGTGCTCGCCCCCGGTCGGGAGGCCGAGCTGGTTCTCGCCGTCGACTTCGCCACCACCGGGCGACCCGACTCGAGCTTCTCGGACCTCGCCCCGCACCTGGCACCGGAGTTCACGGTGTGGGAGACCAGGCAACCCACCGCCGTGACCGGGATGCCGGCAAGGGACCACCTCACGCTGTGGGTCGAGGAGGTCGCCGCCGCCGGCCGTCCGGTGCGGGCGGTGCTCGGCTACTGCGCCGGCGGCCTGTTCGCCGGGGAACTCGCCGCCCGGATCTCCGCCCTGCAGGCCGGGGCGCCCCGGCTCGTGGTCTTCGACCCGGAGGTGCCCTCCCCGTCGAGTCTCCACCGCGACTTCGCCGCCATGATGGAACAGTTCGCCTCGGTCCTCTCCCCCGAGGAGGTGGCCGCCGCGCAGCGGGAGGGCGCCGAGGCCCGGGCCGGGGCCGCGGACTTCGCCGCCTACGGTGAGGAGCTCGGCCGGATCTTCGGGGAACGGGCCGGCGCCGCGTTCGCCCGGGAGGAGCTCGACACCGAGCTGCTCGACGAGTTCGTCGCGGTGTTCCGGTCCTTCGTGTCCTACCTGAACGCGGCGCGACGGATCGATCCGGCCGCCGCCTGGCGCACCGCGATCGCGGTGAGCTCCCGCGAGCCCACCGAGTGGGTCGCGTCGGCCGAGCGGTCCGTCACGGTGCCCGTCGACCACGCCGACATCCTGCGCAGCAGGCGGGTGGCCGAGGCGGTCAACGAGATCATCGGCGCGTACGCGCCCCTGTGACCCGCGCCGGACGGGCCCGCCCCCACCGTGTCACGGTGGGGGCGGGCCCGTCCGGCGCGGGAGCGGGTCAGGACGTACCGGCCATGGTCCGATCGACCCGTTCGCGGGGGCGACTCGAACCGACGAGGGTGCCGACGGTCATCACGCACCGGTCGCCGTCCCAGGTCTCCCCGGACACGAAGACGTTGTCGGCCATCAGCCGATCGATGCGGGCCACGTGGCGCAGCACCGCACCGGGGCGCACCTCCCCGGTGAAGCGGCAGTCGCGGAACGCCGCGGCCACCGGCACGCCCCGCGCGGTGCCGGTGGACAACCACAGCAGCACCGAGGACTGGCCGAAGGACTCCAGCATCAGGGTTCGCGGGTAGGCGTAGCGCGACGGGGGCAGGCCCTCGGCCATCCCCTGATAGCAGGGCTCCGAGCCGGAGACCGCCTTGACGGTGGTGATCCGTCGTCCGGGGTCGAGCTCCTCCACCCGGTCCACCAGGAGCATCGGGTGACGCACCGGCAGCAGATCCAGGATCCCGGTGTAGTCGGGACCCGGGGACCCGGGGG
>NZ_VKHS01000110.1 GCF_014141525.1 Streptomyces calidiresistens | reverse complement strand
GCTGCAGGCCCTGGTCGGCCCGGAACCGGCGGACCTCGGTCACCAGTCGCCGCACCTCGCCCAGCTCCCGCTCGGCCGCCTCGTCGCGGAACCCGCCGGCGGTCGGCCCCCTCCGCCCACCGGTCGCGACCGGGCCATCCGTAGAATCGGGGGTGTGAGTGACAGCACCGGCGCCCCCGGCTCCCCCGACCCGGCCGACCGTCCCGAGGAGGGCGGCACCGAGCCGTCGGCGCACCCGGAGGAACCCGTCGAGGTCTCCCCGGCCGACGTCGCCTTCGAGGACATCGTCGGCACGGAGACCGACCGCGACCCCGACCTCGCCGTCATCGAGGCCGGCAGCCGCACCCTGCGCGCCTCCGTCGGCCCCGCCGCCGGCGCCCTCGAACAGCTGCCCGGCACCCCGGAGGACCCGGCGGTCGCCGAGGCCCTGCGCGAGGTGGAGAAGGAACTCCTGGACCGCTGGCCCGAGACCCGCCTCGACCCCTCCCTGGTCCGCATCGAGGCCCTGATGGACGTCCTCGGGGAGCCCCAGCGCGGCTACCCGGCCATCCACCTCACCGGCACCAACGGCAAGACGACCACCGCCCGCATGATCGAGGCCCTGCTGGGCGCCTTCGACCTGCGCACCGGGCGCTTCAGCAGCCCCCACGTGCAGTCCATCACCGAGCGCATCAGCCTCGACGGCCGGCCGATCGCCGCCGAGCGCTTCGTCGAGGTCTACCGCGACCTGCGCCCCTACCTCGACCTGGTGGACGCCGGCCAGGAGCACCGGCTGTCCTTCTTCGAGGTGCTGACCGCCATGGCGTACGCCGCCTTCTCCGACGCGCCGGTGGACGTCGCCGTGGTCGAGGTCGGGATGGGCGGCTCCTGGGACTGCACCAACGTCATCGACGCCGGCGTCGCCGTCCTCACCCCCATCGCACTGGACCACACCGACCGCCTGGGCGACACCCCCGAGCGGATCGCGGTGGAGAAGGCCGGGATCATCAAGTCCGGCGCCACCGTCGTCCTCGCCCGGCAGACGGTCGAGGCCGCCGCGGTGGTGCTGCGCCGCGCGGTCGAGGTGGACGCGACCGTCGCCCGCGAGGGCATGGAGTTCGGCGTGCTCTCCCGCGAGGTGGCCGTCGGTGGCCAGTTGCTGACCCTGCGCGGCCTGGGCGGCGAGTACCCGGACGTCTTCCTCCCCCTGCACGGCGCCCACATGGCGCACAACGCCGCCGTGGCGCTCGCCGCCGTGGAGGCGTTCTTCGGCATCGGCACCACCCACGCCCGCACCCTGGACCCGGAGATCGTCCGGCAGGCCTTCGCCGCCGTCACCTCGCCGGGCCGGCTGGAGGTGGTGCGCACCGGCCCCACCGTGTTGCTGGACGCCGCCCACAACCCGGCGGGGGCCGCGGCTACCGCCGAGGCGGTGGAGGAGTCCTTCGGCTTCAGCCGGCTGATCGGCGTGGTCGGCGCGACCGTCGGCAAGGACGTGCGGGGGCTGCTGGAGGCCTTCGAACCGGCCTTCGCCGAGATCGTCGTCACCCGCAACAGCAGCTCCCGGGCGGTGGACCCGGACGAGCTGGCGGCCATGGCGGTCGAGGTCTTCGGCGAGGACCGGGTGCGGGTCGAACCCCGCCTGGACGATGCCATCGAGGCGGCCGTCTCGCTCGCCGAGGAGGACGACGAGGCGGCCGGGTACGGCGGCGTCGGGGTCCTGGTCACCGGTTCGGTGATCACCGTGGGCGAGGCCCGCCTGCTGCTGGGGGGTGAGCGCTGATGCGGATGCTGTGCGCCGCCACCCTGATCGCCGAGTTCATCGTGCTGGGCCTGGCGGGCCTGGTCGCGATGGCCCTGACCGACGTGCCCACCGGCGTGCTGTGGGCGGTGTGCGGCACCGCCATGGTCGTCAGTCTGCTGCTGTGCGGGATGCTCAACCGCCGGGCGGCCGTCCCGGTGGGGTGGGCGCTGCAGATCGGGCTGATCGCCAGTGGCGTGTTGGTGCCCGCGATGTTCCTGCTCGGTGGCCTGTTCGCCGTGCTGTGGTGGGCCGCCATCCACTACGGCCGGGAGATCGACGCCATCAAGGCGGCCCGCGCCGCCGAGGGCTGAGTCGACCCCTCGCCACCGGGACCCGCCCACCGGCGCGGGGCGGGTGGGTTCCCGCCGGACGGTGGGGGAGCGGGTCTCCCCGGCGACCCCGGGGCCCCGGGCACCCGGGGGCGCTGATGCCCGGCGACCCGGGGCACCGTTTCCGGGGCGCCCGCCCGTCCGTCCCTCCCCGTCGCCGGGAACCGCCGCGCACCGGTGCCGGGGCGGTCCCGACCGGCCCCGCGGCGGGGACCACCCGTCCCGGCTTCCGGGCCCGGCTGGGGAATCCCGGCCCCGGGCGGGTATCGTGCGATCATCCCGCTTCCTCCGTGAGCGACCGCGCACCGTCGTGCGCGGGTACCGTCCGGGGCCCGGGAAGCCCGGGCCCGCGCATCCCACACCCTGGAGCCGTTTCCATGAGCCAGCGCACCCTCGTTCTCCTGAAGCCCGACGCAGTGCGGCGCGGACTCATCGGTGAGATCGTCGGACGGATCGAGGCCAAGGCGGGGTGGCGGATCACCGCGCTGGAGCTGCGCGAACCCGACCGCGCCACCCTGGAGACGCACTACGCCGAGCACGAGGGCAAGCCGTTCCACCCGCCGCTGCTGGAGTTCATGGCCTCCGGTCCGTCCGTGGTGATGATCGTGGAGGGCGAACGGGTGATCGAGGGCATGCGGGCCCTGGCCGGCCCCACCGACCCGATCGCCGCGCCCCCCGGCTCCATTCGCGGCGACTACGGAACGATCGTGCGCGAGAACCTGATCCACGCCTCCGACTCGCCCGACTCCGCCGAACGCGAGCTGAAGATTTTCTTCCCCGGTCGCGACTGATTCGCCACCCGTCCGCACCGCTGATTCACCATCGGACGAAAACCCGCCCGTTCGGCCCCCCCTGCGTCAATGCGTTGCGCCATCGGGGTCGGTACGCTCGAAAGACGGGAACCCTTCACCCGAACACGACGTCACCATGACGACGCCCGGGGCGGGTTCCGCCGACAATGGCGGGGAGGGCGTACCCGCGCCCCGTGTTCGTCCGGCCGTGGATACGATGACGGCACCGCGATCCGCGGGCCGGTTGTCACCGCATCCCCGCCGACCTCCACGCACACATCGCTCCAGCTGGAAGGCCAGACGTATCCCCATGGCGAACAATATGTCGTTCATCGGCCGTGACATGGCAGTCGACCTCGGGACGGCCAATACGCTGGTGTACGTCCGGGGGCGGGGGATCGTGCTCAACGAGCCGTCGGTCGTCGCCATCAACACCAACACCGGCGGCATTCTCGCGGTCGGCGCCGAGGCCAAGAAGATGATCGGCCGGACCCCCGGCAACATCGTGGCCGTCCGTCCGCTGAAGGACGGGGTGATCGCCGATTTCGAGATCACCGAGCGGATGCTCCGCTACTTCATCCTGAAAATCCACAAGCGTCGTTATCTGGCCCGACCGCGCGTGGTGGTGTGCGTGCCCTCCGGTATCACCGGGGTGGAGCGTCGTGCCGTCATCGAGGCCTCCACCCTGGCGGGGGCCCGCCAGGTGCACATCATCGAGGAGCCGATGGCCGCGGCCATCGGCTCCGGCCTCCCCGTCCACGAGGCCACCGGCAACATGGTCGTCGACATCGGCGGCGGCACCACCGAGGTGGCGGTGATCTCCCTGGGCGGCATCGTCACCGCGCAGTCCATCCGGGTCGCCGGCGACGAGCTGGACAACGCGATCATCCAGCACATCAAGAAGGAGTACAGCCTCCTGCTGGGCGAGCGCACCGCCGAGAACATCAAGATCACCATCGGCTCCGCCCACGACCTCGGCGAGGACGAGCACACCGAGATCCGCGGCCGGGACCTGGTCAGCGGTCTGCCCAAGACCGTGGTCATCTCCGCGCAGGAGGTGCGCAAGGCGATGGAGGAGCCCGTCAACTCCATCGTGGACGCGGTCAAGACCACCCTGGACAAGTGCCCGCCGGAACTGTCCGGCGACATCATGGACCGCGGCATCGTCCTCACCGGCGGCGGCGCGCTGCTGCGCGGCCTGGACGAGCGGCTGCGACAGGAGACGGGCATGCCCATCCACATCGCCGAGGACCCGCTGGACTCCGTCGCCCTGGGCTCCGGGAAGTGCGTGGAGGAGTTCGAGGCGCTCCAGCAGGTGCTGGACGCCCAGCCGCGGCGCTGAGCCGGGCGACGGTGCCCCGGTACCGTGACGCCCGGCCCGCCGGATCGTCCCGGTGGCCGGCGGCGCCCGTCCGACCCCACCGCGTGCCCCCGGGCACCTCTCCGGGGTCCCGGGCCGGAGCGGGGAAGCGACCCCGCCCGACCCGGAGCCCGCTCCGCAACGAACCAGAAAGGCACGGCCGCCCCAGGTGAGGGACACACGAGAGAGCCGGCTGCTGCTCGTCCTGCTGGTCTCCATCGCGTTCGCGTTGATCACGATGGACCTCCGCAGTGGTGAGGAGTCGCCGCTCGACGGCCCCCGCGAGGTCGCCGCCGGCGTCCTGGGCCCGGTACAGGCCGGCGTGGCCGGGGCCGTCGACCCGATCGCCAACGCCGTCTCCGCCGTCCGGGACTCCGGACGCCGGCACGACCGGATCAGCGAGCTCGAACGGGAGAACGCCGAACTGCGCCAGCAACTCGGCGGATCCGAGCACCGCGACTCCCGCATCCAGCAACTCGACGACCTGCTGCGCACCGCCGGCGCGGGTCGCTACGGGATCGTCGGGGCCCAGGTCATCGCCATAGGGCCCGCCCAGAACTTCTCGCGGACCATCACCATCGACGCCGGGCGCGAGGACGGCCTGACCCGCGACATGACGGTCATCAACGGTGAGGGCCTGGTCGGCCGCGTCACCACCGTCGGTCCGCGCACCGCCACGGTCCTGCTGGCGAGCGACCCCAACTTCACCGTCGGCACGCGCCTGGAGGGCAGCGACGAACTCGGGTTCGCCACCGGCCGCGGCGACAACATCCTGGACGTCCAACTCCTCAACCACCGGGCCTCCGTCCAGGCCGGCGACCGCCTGGTCACCTTCGGTTCCTCCGACAACAAGCCGTTCGTGCCCGGTGTGCCGGTGGGCGAGGTCGTCGAGGTGGAGGCCGCCGCCGGTGACCTGACCCGCACCGTCCGGGTCCGGCCCTACGTCGCCTTCACCCGTCTGGACCTGGTGGGCGTCGTGGTCGAGCCGCCGCGGGAGAACCCCCGCGACGCCGTGCTGCCGCCCCGGCCCGAGGAGGAGGCGGGCACCCGCCGCACCGCCGACGGGGACGACGCCGGGAACGCCCGAAACGACGACGCCGACGACGCCGGGGACACCGCCGACGGGCCGGACGGGGCCGACGACACCGACACCGGGGACGGACCCGACCCGGACGACCCGGGGACCGCCGGGGCCGGAACCGGGGACACCGCCGACGCGAGCGCAGGAGCTGACTGACATGCGGCTGAACCGCACCCTTCTCGCGATCGTCCTGCTCGTGCCCGCCCTGGTCCTCCAGGTCAGCATCCTCGCCAGACTCCAACTCCCCGGCGCCGTCCCGGACCTCCTGCTGCTCACCGTGCTCGGTCTGGCCCTGGTGTACGGCCACGTCGGCGGCGCCCTCGTCGGGTTCGCCGCCGGCCTGCTGGCCGACCTCTCCCCGCCCGCCGACCACGCCGTGGGACGCTACGCCCTGGTGCTGTGCGTCATCGGCTACCTGGCGGGCCTCACCAGGCCCGAGACCGGCCGGCATCGCTCGGCCACCGTCCCGATGGCCGTGGTCGCCGGCGCGGCCGTCGCCTCCACCCTGCTCTACGCGGGCGTCGGCACCCTCGTCGGCGACACCGCCGCCGACACCTCCGGCCTCATCGCGCTGGCCCTCACCGCCACCCTGTACGACCTGCTGCTGGCGCCCTTCGTGGTGCCCGGCGTGATGGCCCTGGCCCGCAGATTCGAGAACGACCCGCTCGCCGGGGACCAACAGGCGCCCACCGCCACCGACTCCGCCGCCTCCTGGAGCGGCGCGTCCCGGCGGCGCGGCCTGCGCCGCCCGCGCACCGGCCGGCTGCTCGGCAAGCCGCTGGGCGGCACCGGCCTCACCGGCTCACCCCTGACCGGGCGCCGGCCCCGACGCGGCGCCGGCGCTGCCGGCCTCGGCGGGGTGAAGGTGAAGGGGGTCAAGCGGCTGTGACCAACATCCCCGAGACCGGCCGGACCACCCGGGTCACCATCCGCCTGGTCGTGCTGCAGATACTGGTCTTCTCCCTCCTGCTGACCCTCGGCGGCCGGCTGTGGTACCTCCAGATCCGCCAGGGCGACGAGTTCGCCGCGGCGGCGGCCGGCAACCACGTCCAGCAGGTCGTGCAGCCCGCCGTGCGCGGGTCCATCGTGGACGCCCGGGGCGTGCCGCTCGCCGACAACGAGACCCGCCTGGTGGTCTCCGCCGACCGCTCCGCCCTGATGCGCATGCGCGACGGGGGGGCGCAGGTCCTCGCCGACC
This sequence comes from Streptomyces calidiresistens, assembly GCF_014141525.1. GTDB lineage: Bacteria > Actinomycetota > Actinomycetes > Streptomycetales > Streptomycetaceae > Streptomyces > Streptomyces calidiresistens. The sequence goes on along the minus strand of NZ_VKHS01000110.1, from coordinate 3,786 downwards.
TCGCCGAACTCCTGGACATGGACCCGGAGGAGGTGGCCAACCGGGTCCGGCTGTGCAACGCCGAGACCCCCCAGCCCTGCTGGAACGGCTCCCCCTACCAGCCCATCCCGATCACCGACGAGGCCACCACCCGGCAGGCCCTGCAGATCCGCGAGCGCGCCGAGGACTTCCCCGGCATCAGCGCCGAACCCACCGCGGTGCGGCGCTACCCCGCGCACTTCGACGCGCGCACCGCGCAGGTCCTCGGCTACCTCTCCCCGGTCACCGACGAGGAGGTCGAGGAGGCCCGGGACACCGACTCGCCGCTGCTGCGCTCGGACCAGATCGGCCGCTCCGGCCTGGAGCGCACCTACGACACCTGGCTGCGCGGCAGCGCCGGCGTGACCCGCTACGAGGTGGACAAGTACGGCCGCGTCATCGGCCAGGCCGAGGGGGACCCGGCCGCCGCCGGCGCCAACCTGGTCACCAGCATCGACGCCCGGGTCCAGGCCGTCGCCGAGAAGGAACTGGCGCAGGCCATGGAGGAGGCCCGCACCCAGCGCGACACCATCAGCGGACGTCCCTACGAGGCGGACTCCGGCGCCGTCGTCGTCATGGAGTCCCGCACCGGGCGGATCGTCGCCATGGCCTCCCAGCCCGACTACGACCCCAACGTGTGGGTCGGGGGCATCTCCGCCGACGAGTACCGGCGGCTGACCGGTGAGGACGCCAACAACCCGCTGCTCAACCGCGCCACCCAGGGGCAGTCCCCGCCCGGCTCGACCTTCAAGGTCATCACCTCCACCGGGGCGGTCAACGCCGGCTACCCCTTCGACGGCCGGTACGACTGTTCCTCCTCCTACAGCATCGGCTCCACCACCTTCCGGAACTTCGAGTCCCGCGGCTACGGCCCGATCACCCTGGGCCAGGCGCTGGAGGTCTCCTGCAACACCGTCTTCTACCGCATCGCGCACACCGAGTGGCAGAAGGACGGGGGCATGAACCCCGACGACGACCCGAACGACTGGCTGTTCAAGGCGGCCCGCCAGTACGGCCTCGGCAGCCCCACCGGCATCGACCTGCCCGCCGAGGCGAGCGGCCGGGTGCCGGACCGGCAGTGGAAGCGCGAGTACTGGGAGAGCCAGAAGGACAGTTGGTGCGAGATGGCGAAGTCCGACGCCAACGACTTCGCCCACCGACTCGCCCGGGAGAACTGCGAGGACGGCTGGCGGATGCGGGCCGGTGACGCCGTCAACTTCTCCATCGGCCAGGGCGACGTGCTGGTCACCCCGCTCCAGATGGCGGTCGTGTACGCCTCCATCAGCAACGGCGGCACCATGTGGCGCCCGCAGGTCGGCAAGGCGATCGTCGGCGCGGACGGCACCGTGCTGGAGGAGTTCGAGCCGGAGGAGATCGGGAAGTCCCCCGCCACCGAGCAGACCATACGGCAGATGAAGGCGGCCACCGAGGACGTCATCACCCGGGGCACCGCCTCCTGGCGGTTCATCGGCTGGCCGCAGGAGCAGATCCCGATACACGCCAAGACCGGTACCGCCACCACCGAGGGCAAGCAGTCCACCTCGTGGCTGGCGACCTTCACCGACGACTACACGATCATCATGACCATCTCGCAGGCGGGTACCGGCTCCGGTGCCTCCGGCCCGGCCGTGCGCCGCATCTACGAGGCGATGTACGGCGTGGACGAGGAGGGGGACATCGACCGCTCGGCCGCCCTGCTGCCCGCCCCGCTGGAGGAGTTGCCCGAGATCGACGAGAACGGCACCATCGTCGCCGACCTCTCGGAGCGGTGATCGACACCCGATGACCACTCCCATATCCGCGCCCCGCGTCCCGCGCCGGTCGCCCATCCCATCCCGTGCGGTGGGGACCCGCCCCGCCGCACGGGTCCCCACCGGCGGACGAGCGAGCCACCGATGAGCATTCACAGCTACCCCCTGCCCAAGCGGGGCGACAACCGCCCGGTCTGGCGCCGGCTCCTCGCCCGCGACTCGATCTTCCGCCGCGTGGACTGGATCCTGCTCGCGGCCGCCGGCGCGCTCTCCCTGCTCGGCTGCCTGCTGGTGTGGTCCGCCACCCGCAACCGCACCGGCATCACCGGCGGCGACCCGCAGTTCTTCCTGATCCGCCAGGGCCTCAACCTCGCCATCGGCGTCGCCCTCGCGGTGGGCGTCATGTGGCTGGGACACCACCGACTGCGCGGCGCCGCCCCCGTGCTGTACGCCGTCTCGGTGGGCCTGATGCTGTTGGTCTTCACCCCGCTGGGCACCGAGATCAACGGCCAGCGCGCCTGGATCGCGATAGGCGACTGGACCCTGCAACCGGGAGAGTTCGCCAAGGTCGCGGTCATCCTCTCCATGGCCCTGATCCTCGCCGCCCGGGTGGACACCGCCGACCGCACCCACCCCGACGGGCGCGCGGTGCTCCAGGCGCTCGGGCTGGCCGCGATACCCCTGGCCATCGTCCTCGTCGACGACATGGGCATGGCCATGGTCATCGCCGTCATCGTGCTCGGGGTGCTGCTGGCCTCGGGCGCCTCCCTGGTGTGGACCGCCGGCCTGGTCGTCGCCGGTGTCGCGGGCGCCGTCCTGGTGTGGACCCTCGGCGTCCTGGACGAGTACCAGATCAACCGCTTCGCGGCCTTCGCCAACCCCGACCTCGACCCCACCGGCGTCGGCTACAACACCAACCAGGCCCGCATCGCGATCGGCTCCGGCGGCCTGACCGGCTCCGGCCTGTTCCGGGGGACCCAGACCAGCGGGCAGTTCGTGCCCGAGCAGCAGACCGACTTCATCTTCACGGTCGCCGGGGAGGAACTGGGCTTCGTCGGCGCCGGCGGCATCATCCTGCTGATCGGCGTCATCCTGTGGCGGGCCCTGCGCATCGCCCGCGGCGCGACCGACCTGTACGGCACGATCATCGCGGCGGGCATCGTCGCCTGGTTCGCCTTCCAGTCCTTCGAGAACATCGGGATGGCGCTGGGCATCATGCCCGTCGCCGGTATCCCCCTCCCCTTCGTCTCCTACGGTGGTACCGCCATGTTCGCCTCCTGGATCGCGATCGGGTTGCTCCAGTCGATCCGCATGAAGCGCAGTCTCTCCGCCGCCTGAAACCCGCCCGCGACCCGCCCGGGCCCCCGGTACCGCCGAACGGCGGTACCGACCGGCATCGCTACGGGTCCGTGACCTCGATCGGGACATACCGCCCGCGGCCGGGGGGAAGGGGAGCGGCGATCCCTCCGGGGCGACGGGACAGGCCAACGAAGGGCGAGATCCATGTCCGGCACCACCCACTCCGCATCACCGGCACCCCCCGGCCCCCCGGCGACCGACACCGCCGGTCACCTCGTGCTCCTCTACGCCCGGCGTCAGGTCCGGGCCCTGCGCGACCTGCGGAACCCGGTGCGAAGGGGCGATCCCGACGCCGTGCACCGGATGAGGGTCGCCTGTCGTCGGCTGCGCAGCTGTCTGCGCACCCACCGCACCGTCCTCGACCGCGAGCGGACCCGCGGGGCGGTGGAGGGCCTGCGGACCCTCGCCGCCGAGCTGGGCGCCGAACGGGACCGGGAGGTGCTGCGGCACCGCCTGCTGGGGCAGCTGCGGGAACTCCCACCGGAGTTGATCCGCGGGCCGATCGAGGAGCGCATCCGCGCCCACACCGCTCCCGGCGCCCGCACGGCACCGGGGGAGGCCGTGGAGGGCATCCCCCCGGGCCTCCCCGAGGGGGACGACGGGAAACGCCCTCCCGGCTTCGCGGGACTCACCGTCCGCTTCCCCGGCTCCCCCGGCC
>NZ_VKHS01000011.1 GCF_014141525.1 Streptomyces calidiresistens | reverse complement strand
GAACCCCGGGAGAAGAGGGCGGAGGCGCGGGGGCGGCGGGTCAGTTGCGCCAGGTGTCGTTGAGCGTCATCCGGCCGGAGGACGGCACGGTGGCGGTGCGGTTGTTCCCGGATTCCCAGGTCACGTTGCCGTTGGCGTCCCTGCGGACGTACTTGTACTGGAAGGTGGTGCCCGGGGGCAGGTCCAGTTCCAGTCGCCAGATGGGGTAGGTGTCGGCGCTCATGCGGGGGGCGTTGGCGGTGTTCCAGTTGCCCAGCTGCGGGATGTTGCCCGCGACGTGGATGTTCTGGCCCATCTGCGTGGTGGCGTCGACCCCGAAGGAGGCGCCGCCGGTCACCGGGTCCTCGCCTCCCCCGGTGCCCCCGGTGCCCCCGGTGCCGCCGCCGGTGCAGTTGCGGGCGTCGACGTGCAGGGCGAGGGCGGTGCGGGCCCCGAGGCTCGCGGTGAACTGACCGCTGCCGTTGACGGTGACCCGGGTGTTGTTCTGCACGTTGCAGTAGTCACCGGCCGGCAGGGAGGTCTGGAAGGTCCGGTTCAGCGTGGTGTTCTCGTGGTTGATCACCACGTAGCCGCGGTTGCCCCGGCCGAAGGCGATGGCGTTGTTGCCGTTGGACCACCAGTTGGTGACGGCCTGCCCCCGGGTGGCGTTGCGGAAGCCCACCATGGAGGAGATCTCCTGCCAGGCGTGCTGGCATTTCCACCCGCTCTGGTAGCAGGCGGTCACGTTGCCGTTGTTGGGCGGGCCGGCGTCGAAGTTGCTGAACTCGTAACCGGAGTGCACGTCCGGGCTGCCGTAGGGCCAGGCCAGCATGAAGACGTTGGCCAGGGTGTAGGTGGCGTTGTCCTTGTAGCTGAGGGTGGAACCGTTGCGCTCGGTGTCGTGGTTGTCGACGAAGACGCCGGAGCGGTTGGAGGGCATGTAGCCCCAGGACTCGCCGAAGTTCTGCAGATTGGCGATCCGGTCGCCCTGGAACATCCGCTTGAGGTCGAACGCGTAGCGGAACTCCTGCACGTGACCGGCGTCGAGGTACTCCTCGGGCGTGATCGCCTCGCCGGCGCCGTAGATGACCTCCTGGTTCCAGAAGACGTCGCCGCCGTTGACCCGGGCGCGGATCTGTTCCATGTGCCGGGCCGGGATGTGCTTGACGGCGTCCACCCGGAAGCCGGCGACACCCCAACCCAGGAGGCGGTTCATGTAGTCGGCGATCTGCTGCTGGACGTAGGCGCTGCCGGTGTTCAGGTCGGCGAGGCCGACCAGCTCGCAGTTCTGGACCCGCCAGCGGTCGTTGGTGTAGTCGCTGCCCCGGATGTCCTCGCGGCAGGAACTGAAGTCGTTGCTGCCGTACAGGCCCGGATAGTTGTACTTGGTGTAGGAGGTACCGCCGGTGCCGGTGCCCGAGCCGGCGGACATGTGGTTGATGACCGCGTCCACGATGACGCCGACACCCGCGTTGTTGCAGGTGTTGACCATCGAGCGGAACTGCTGCTCGTTGCCGAGCCGGCCGGAGATGTCGTAGCTGACGGGCTGGTACTGGGTCCACCACGCGGAGCCCTGGATGTGCTCCTGGGGCGGCGAGACCTGCACGAAGCCGTAGCCGGCGGGACCGAGTCGCTCGGTGCACTCGCGGGCGATGGAGTTGAAGTTCCAGGAGAACAGGACGGCGGTGACGTCCTTGTTCCCGGGCGGTGCGGCCTGGGCGGTGGGGGCGCCGAGCGTCACCGCGGCGGTGGCGGCCGCCGCCAACCCGACCAGGGCGGTGCGCACGGCTCTCCTGACGCCTCTTTCGGACATGGGTCCTCCACGTTGAGGTGAGGGGGGTGCCGTCCCGACGCTGTCCCCGCGCCGGGGCGTCCGTGCGGCCGGAAGGCAACGCGCCATGCCCGGAAGGCCGTTGAGCCGTGAAAGGCTCTTGCTGCAAGTGGTTGAACCTTGCGGCAATCTCTTGCAGGGGAGACCGTAGAACGCACCGGTAACCCGGTCAAGACCCCTGACACAACCCGGTAATGCCCGCGTCCTTCGAACGCAACCTCTTTCGCAAGAGCTTGCGGGCTGTTAACCTCGCGTCACCCCCGGTCGGTCGGGGGCCGGCCACGGCCCCACGCGCCCGACCGACCGGGTGCCAGGCCCGGGGCTCCCCCACCGGCACGCCGACAGCGGCGTGGGCCGGCCACCCCGGCACCTCCGCACCGTGCCCCCGGCCCGGTCCACGATCCCCTCGGGGGTCGTGGACCGGGCCGGGGGCGTATCGGCACGCCGGGAGGTCGGGACGGCCCACCGACCAATGAGCGGGGCCCCGGTGCGGAACCGTTCGGTTCCGCACCGGGGCCCGGTGCGCCGCCGGCCCCTCCGGCCGGTGCCGACGGCGAACCTCAGGGGGCGCCGTGTCCGTCGAGGACCAGGCCCGAGGGGGGTTGGGCCGTCGAACCCCGCACCACCAGCTCGGGTTGGAAGACGAACTCGGTGTGGTGCACGGGGTTCCCGCCGATCTCCTCCAGCAACGAGTTGACCGCCGCGGCGGCCATCGCCCGCACCGGCTGGCGCAAGGTGGTCAACGGCGGGTCGGTGAACGCGAACAGGTCGGAGTCGTCGTACCCCACCACCGAGACGTCGCCGGGGACGTCCAGACCCCGGCCGCGCACGGCGCGGATCGCCCCCAGCGCCATCATGTCGCTGCCGCAGACCACGCCGGTGCACCCGGCGTCCAACAGCGCCGCCGCGGCGGCCTGTCCGCCCTCCACGCTGAACAGGGTGTGCTGCACCAGACCCGCCGCCGTCGCCTCGGCCTCGGTGAGCCCGAGGGCGGCGAGGAACCCCTCGCGCTTGCGCCGCACCGGCACGAAGCGCTCCGGCCCCACCGCCAGGCCGATCCGGCGGTGACCCACCTCCCGCAGGTGCGCCACCGCCATGCGGGTGGCGGCCGCGTCGTCCGGCGAGACGAAGGGGGCGCCGATCCGCGGGTTGTAGCCGTTGATCAGGACGAACGGGACCCCCCGTCCCGCGAGGCGGGTGTAGCGGGAGGGGTCGGCGCTGGTGTCGGCGTGCAACCCGGACAGGAAGATGATGCCGGTCACCCCGCGCTCGACGAGCTGTTCCACCAACTCGTCCTCGGTGGCCCCGCCGGGGGACTGGGTGCACAGCACCGGCGTGTAGCCGTGGCCGGCGAGTGCCTGCTCGATGACCTGGGCGAACGCCGGGAAGATCGGATTGGTCAGCTCGGGGATGACCAACCCCACCAGGCCGGCGCTGCGCCGGCGCAGCCGCACCGGACGCTCGTAACCGAGGACGTCCAGCGCGGCGAGCACCCGTTGCCGGGTGCCGGCGGCCACGCCCGTCTTGCCGTTCAGCACCCTGCTGACCGTGGCCTCGCTGACCGCGGCCTGATGGGCGATGTCGGCGAGCCGGGCGGGGGCCGCCTGCACCTCCGTCATGCGGCCCACCAGCCGGCGGTGTCCCCGGGCAGCGGACCGGTGCCGTCGAAGTCCTCGTTGGAGATGAGGAGTTCGGCGTTCTCCGGCAGGATTCCGGCGAGTTCGGCGGGAGTGGTGCCGGTGTTGACCACGCAGATCACCGAGCGGCCGATGGAGGTGGTGCGGCGGAAGGCCAGCACCTCGGCGGGGGCGTCCAGCCACTCCACGCCGTCACCGGCGCCGAGCGCGGGGTGCTCCCGGCGGATCGCCAGCGCGCTGCGGTACATCTCCAGGGTGGAGGTGGGGTCGCCGGTCTGCTCCTCCACCGACAGCTCGGCCCAGTCGGCGGGCTGGGGCAACCAGCTGCCGCCCTCGCCGAAACCGAGCGACTCGCCCCGCCGGGACCAGGGCATCGGCACCCGACAGCCGTCGCGCAGCCCGTCCTGACCGTTGTCCTTGAAGAAGGAGGGGTCCTGACGCACCTCGTCGGGCAGGTCGGTGACCTCGGGAAGGCCGAGTTCCTCGCCCTGGTAGATGTAGGCGGAGCCGGGCAGCGCCAGCATCAGCAGGGTGGCGGCGCGGGCCCGCCGCAGACCGCCGCCCAGGCGGGTGCGGTGGCGCACCACGTCGTGGTTGGAGAGCACCCAGGTGGTGGGGGCGCCGACGGGCCGCATCGAGTCCAGCGAGGAGTTGATCACGCGCCGCAGGTCGGCGGCGTCCCACCCGGTCATCAGGTAGTGGAAGTTGAACGCCTGGTGCAGCTCGTCGGGGCGCAGGTAGAGCGCGGTGCGGTCCTCGCTGGGGGTCCATGCCTCGGCGACCCCGATGCGCTGCCCCGGGTACTCGTCGAGGATCTCGCGCCAGGAGCGGTAGATCTCGTGGACGCCGTCCTGGTCGAAGAAGGGCAGCTGCTGGTTGCCCAGCAGCTTGAGCTGGCCGGCGGAGCCCATGTCGGGCAGGCCGGGCGCCTTCACCATGCCGTGGGCGACGTCGATGCGGAAGCCGTCCACGCCCATGTCGAGCCAGAACCGCAGGACCGAGCGGAACTCGTCGCGCACGGCCGGGCTGTCCCAGTTGAAGTCCGGCTGCTCGGGGGCGAACAGGTGCAGGTACCACTCGCCGGGCGTGCCGTCCGGGTTGAGGGAGCGGGTCCAGGCGGGGCCGCCGAAGATCGACTCCCAGTCGTTGGGGGGCAGTTCGCCGTTCTCCCCCTTGCCCGGACGGAAGTGGTAGCGCTCGCGCAGCGGCGAGCCGGGGCCCTCGCGCAGGGCGCGCTTGAACCACTCGTGCCGGTCGGAGGAGTGGTTGGGGACCAGGTCGACGATCACCCGCAGACCCAGGTCGTGCGCGTCGCGGATCAGCGCGTCGGCGTCGTGCAGGTCGCCGAACATCGGGTCGATGGCGCGGTAGTCGGCGACGTCGTACCCGGCGTCGGCCTGGGGGGAGGCGTAGAAGGGGCTGAGCCACACGGCGTCCACGCCGAGTTCGGCCAGGTACGGCAGGCGGGCACGGACACCGGGCAGGTCGCCCATGCCGTCGCCGTTGCCGTCGGCGAAGGAACGCGGATAGACCTGGTAGATGACGGCGCCGCGCCACCAGTCCGCGCGGTCGTCGGTCACGGTCGGGGCCTCGGCGGGCGCGCCTGCGGGCCGGGTGCGGTCGGCGAGGTGCTGGGTCATGTCATCCCTGTGGTGTGTCGGGGGGACGGCCGGAGCCCGGTGGGTCCGGTCGGCGTCCGCGCGGTCGGGCCGGGTCGATCGGAGCGGGTCGATCGCCCCCGTCCGGCCGGACCGCGCGGACGGACGGGTCACGCCTTGGTCGCTCCCGCGGTGAGCCCGGCCTGCAGGTGCCTCTGGGCGTACCCGAAGACCAGTGCGGCGGGCACCGCGATGAGGACCGCGGCGGCGGTCATGTAATGCCAATCCTGGGTGTGCTGGTTGACGAAGGTCTGCAAACCACCCGCGAGGGTGAGGTTGCGTTCCCCGGTCATGAAGGCGGTCGCGTAGGCGACCTCCGCCCACCCGGTGACGAAGCTGTAGAAGGCCGTCACCGCGAGGCCGGGCTTGGCCAGCGGCAGGATCAGCCGCCAGAAGGTGCCGAAGGGGCTGAGCCCGTCGACGCGTCCCGACTCGTCGATCGCGACCGGGATGGAGTCGAAGAAGCCCTTCATCATCCAGGCGCAGAACGGCACCGCGATCGTCAGGTAGGTGACGATCAGGCCCACCGGCTGGTTGAGCAGGCCGTAGCGGGCCATGAGGTTGTACAGCGGCACGATCAGCACCGCCATCGGGAACATCTGGGTGAGCAGGAGGGTCCACATCAACGACCGCATGCCGGGGAACCTGAACCGACTCAGCGCGTACCCGGTGGTCGAGGAGATGAACACCCCCAGCACCGTGGTCAGGGTCACGATGAAGACCGAGTTCCCGAACCAGGTGAGGAAGGCGGTGTTGTTGATGACGTGGTCGTAGTTCTCCCACGTGAAGCCGGCGAACAGGGTGAGCGAGAACGTCTCCTGCCGGGGCTTGAAGGAGGTCACCAACAGCCAGAACGGCGGGAAGAGCGCGATGAACGCCGCCACCAACAGGCCCGCGTGCAGGCCGAAGGAGGCCAGCGGGCCGCGCTCGCCGCGCCGCCGCACGCGCCGGGCGCGTCCGTCGGCGGGCGGGGTCCCGGCGCCGGCCGCCCCGCCGGGGGCGGGGGTGCCGGTGGCCGCGGTGACGGCCGGGGCGGCGTCGCCGCCGGTGGGGGGAACGCCGTCGGCGTCCCGGGCGGGGGCCGTGCCGGTGTCACCGGTGGTGTTCCGGGTGTCGCGGGTGTCCATGGTCACCACACCTCTCCCTGCTTGCGGAGCACCCGGCGGTAGGCCAGGGCGAAGGCCACCAGCAGCAGCAGGATGAGCACGCCCCACGTGGCGGACTCGGCGAAGTCCCGCGGGCTGCGCTGGAAGGCGAGCTTGAACGCCTCGGTGACCAGGATGTCGGTGGAGCCGGCGGGGCCGCCGCCGGTGAGCAGGAAGATCACCGGGAACATGTTGAAGGTCCAGATGCAGCTGAGCAGGACCACCGTGGAGCTGACCGAGCGCACGCCGGGCAGCGTGATGTTCCAGAACCGCTGCCAGGCGTTGGCGCCGTCCATCTCCGCCGCCTCGTACTGCTCGGCGGGGATGGACTGCAGGGCACCGAGCATGGCGATGAGCATGAAGGGCACGCCCAGCCAGACGTTGACCGCGATCACCGAGACCTTGGCCCAGAACGGGTCGGTCAGCCAGGTCATCGCGCTCAGTCCGCCGCCCTCCAGCGCGGCGTTGAGGATGCCGTTGCGCTCGTTGAACAGCATCCGCCAGGCGAAGATGGAGACGAAGGCGGGGATCGCCCACGGGAGGATCAGCGCCATGCGGTAGATCGCCCGGCCGCGCACCCGCCGGTTGAGCATGTTCGCCAGGACCAGGCCGATGGTGAAGGTGATCGCCACGCAGGAGACCGTCCACACCACCGTCCAGGTCAGCCGGTCCCAGAACTGGGCACCGCCCAGGACGGAGAGGTAGTTCTCCAGTCCGACGAACTCGTAGGTCGCCTCGATGGTGTTGACGCCGATCCGTCGCTCCACGTTCGCCTCGTTGGCGTTGGTGAAGGTCAGGTAGACGCCGCGGACCAGGGGCCAGCCGATGATCACCGTGATCACCGTGACCACCGGGGCGATCATCGTCCAGGCGTACCAGTGGGTGGACAGTGCCCTGCGGAACCGTCCGGGCGGGGGCGGGGGCCCCTGCTTCCCGTTCCTCCCGGTCGTGCGGCCCCGGCCGGGGGCACCGTTCCCGGTGCCCCCGGCCGTCGTCACCGCCGACCGGCTGCTCGTGCCGGCCATGTGTCGGTCAGCCCCTCGTCTCTTCGGCTTCCAACCGTCGACTCACCGTGAACTCACTGCCAGTCGAGCAGGTCGCGGTAGCGGTCGCCGATGGCGTTGGCGGTCTCCTCGGCGTCGGCGCGGCCCAGCAGCATGGCCTCGACCTCCTCGCGCAGCGGGTCGAACAGGGAGTTGGCCTCGGGGATCCAGGCGCGCTCGTGCGCGACCTCGACGGCCGGGGCGAAGAACTCGACCATCTCGTTGCCCGCCACCGAGTCCACCTCGTAGACCGAGGAGCGGGTCGGCAGGAGGCTCAGCTCCTCGGTGATGCGCTGCTGGACCTCGGCGGAGGCCATGTAGGCGACGAACTCGTAGGAGGCGTCGAGGTTGGCGGAGCCGGCGTAGACGCCGTAGTTCCAGCCGCCCTGCGGGGCGCCCTGGGAGGAGCCGCCGGCCGGGACCGGGGCGACGCCCAGGTTCTCCTCGCCGATGGCGTCGCGGGCGTCGTTGATCGCCCACGGGCCGTTGATCATCATGGCGACGGAGCCCTCGCCGAAGGCGCCCATCATGTTCTGCCACCCGTCGGTGGTGTCGGTGATGGCGGCGCCGGAGTCGAGCAGGTCCTGCACGGCCTCGAAGGCCGCCACGCCGGAGGCGTCGTCGATGGTGACGGTCTCGCTGTCGGCGTCCACCAGGTCGCCGCCCTCGCCGTAGATGAAGGGCAGGAACCAGTAGGCGTCGTCACCGCGCAGGTAGAAGGGGGCCTCCAGGCCCTCCCCGGTGAAGGCCTCGGTGGAGGCCTTGATGTCATCGAGGGTCTCGGGCACCTCGACGCCGGCGGCGTCCAGCAGCTCCTTGTTGTAGAAGAGCGCCAGGGTGTCGATCACCTGCGGCACGGCGTAGGTGGTGTCGTTGAACTGGGTGCTGGCCCAGGCCTGCTCCAGGAAGTCCTCCCGGTCCTCGACGGCCGGGGTGTCGTCCAGCGGGGCGAGGTAGCCGAGGTTGGCGAAGTCGGAGACCCAGGCGACCTCGGTGCGCATCACGTCCGGGGCCTCGTTGGCGCCGGCGGCGTTCTTGAACCGGTCCTGCGCGCCGTCCCAGCCGATGTTGACGTAGTCGACGGTGACGTCGGGGTGCAGCTCCGAGAACTCCTCGGCGACCGCCCGGAAGACCTCGGCCTCGGTCTCGTTGGAGGTGTCCCAGAAGGTGACGGTGCCGGAGAGACCGTCGCCACCGGAACCCGAACCGGCGCCGTCGGAACCGTTGTCCCCGTCGTCACCGCCACCGCAAGCCGTTGCCGCAAGCGCCAGGGCCGCGATGACCGCCGTTGTCCCTATGCTGCGCCGCATGTGAACTCCTTCTCAGCGTTATGCCCTCTTCCGGGTGTTCCGGGTGCGCCGGCACCCCTCGCGTCGCTACTCCGCGGCGCCGGGCCGAGCAGGAACGTAACAGCGGGGCAATCTTTTGGAAAGACCTTGCGGCAATTTTCTGCAAGCGATCGGCGCATCGTGTCGGCGGGGTTCCGCTCCGCAGCCGTTGCTGCTACGTTTCCCGGCCATCGCCACGGTGACGAACGCGGGCCCCGGAACCGCCGCGAACCCCCGCGGAGCCCGTATGACGAACCGGTAACGGCCGGTCGGCGGCATCGCGCTCCTCCGCACCGGGAGGGTCGGAGCGGCCGAAAGACGCCCCCCTCGGCACCGCCGGCGGTTGCTGCAAGTACTTACAGGCCGGAAGCGGTTCGGGGAAGGATCTCGACCGGCGCACAGTGGGGCGAGGACGCGGGAGGCGGCGTGAACGACGTGGATCACACGGGGGCGGCGGACGGTGCGGGGGTCCCCGCCGGGCCCCGGAGGAGGAGACGGGCCCGGGGCGTGCCGGCGGGGGCGGCGCTCCTGGTGGCGGCCGTGACGCTCCTCCCCCTCGCGGCCTGCGGCACCGGCGACGACGACGCGGGGGCGGAGGCCGTCACCGGATCGATCACCTTCTGGGACACCTCCAACGAGACCGAGGCCCCGCTGTTCAACCAGCTCGTGGCCGCCTTCGAGCGGGAGCATCCCGGCATCGACGTCGACTACGTCAACGTGCCCTTCTTCGAGGCCGAGCGACGGTACCTGGACGCGGTCGGGGCCGGCACGGCCCCCGACGTGCTGCGGGCGGACGTGGGGTGGACCGCGAACATGGTGGCGGGCGACCTGTTGGCCGACCTCACCGGCACCCCGGCCGAGCCGGACCCCGGGGAGTTCCTGGAGACCGCCGTGGAGAGCGTCCTGTTCGGGGACGCCGTGTACGGGGTCCCGCAGGTCACCGACACCCTGGCGCTGATGTACAACAGGGAACTCTTCGAGCGGGCGGGCCTGACCCGGCCGCCCCGGTACTGGTCGGAGGTGGAGGAGTACGGCCTGGCCGTCGCCGGGGCGACCGACGCCGAGGGGATCGTGCTGAACACCGACGGGTACTTCGCGCTGCCCTTCCTGTACGGCGAGGACACCGACCTGATCGACCCGGACGCCCGGACCATCACCGTGGCGGGCCCCGCGGCGGTGCGAGGCCTCTCCGCCGCCGCCTCCCTGGTCGAGTCCGGCGCCGCGCCGGTACCCCCCGGGGAGGACGCCTACGGGGCCATGCAGGGCGCCTTCAAGCGGGGTGACGCCGCCATGATGATCAACGGGCCCTGGGCGGTGGCCGACCTCCTCGACTCCTCCGTCTTCGCCGGCGGGGACAACCTCGGCATCGCCCCGGTGCCCGCCGGCAGCGGCGGCACCGCCGGCTCCCCCACCGGCGGCCACAACCTGGTGGTCTCGGCGGGCACCCGGAGCCCCGACGCCGCCCACCTCTTCGTCTCCTTCATGACCGCCGCCGAGCAGCAGGAGAAGGCCGCCCTGGAACTGGGGCTGCTGCCGACCCGCAAGGCCGCCTACAGCGACGCGGTGCTGGCCGACCCGGTGCGCAACGCCTTCTACTTCGCGCACACCAAGGCGGTGCCGCGCGTCCCGCTGCCGGAGGGGTCCCGGATGTTCGCCGACCTGCAGGAGGTCTACACGGACGTGCTGCGCGGGGGGACCACGCCCGCCGAGGGCCTGGCGGCCACCGCCCTGGCCTGGCAGGAGGACCTGCTGACCGACCACGGCGTGGTCACGGCGGGCACCGACGGCGGATGACCGCCCCGTCCCCCCGTCGGCCCCGGGGAGACGGGGAGACGGGTGCCGGGCGTGTCCCCGCCGGGACACGCCCGGCGGCACGCACATTCCGGGTGATTCCCGAAGAATCACCGTCTCATGGTGGGCAGCGCCCCCGGTGACCGGTACAGTCCGATTTCGTGACCGCACGGCTTGCCGACATCGCAGCCCAGGCGGGGGTCAGCGAGGCCACGGTCAGCCGAGTCCTGAACGGCAAACCGGGGGTGGCCGCAGGCACCCGCGAAGCCGTGCTGGCCGCGCTGGACCTGCTCGGCTACGAGCGACCGGCCCGGCTGCGACAGCGCAGCGCGGGTCTGGTGGGCCTGATCATCCCCGAACTGGAGAACCCCATATTCCCGGCCTTCGCCCAGGTCATCGCCCAGGCGTTGACCCGGCAGGGCTACACCCCGGTGCTGGCCACCCAGACCCCCGGGGGATCCACCGAGGACGAACTCACCGGCATGCTCGTGGAGCGCGGCGTGGCGGGCATCATCTTCGTCTCCGGCCTGCACGCCGACACCACCGCCGACATGGAGCGCTACGAGCGCCTGCGCGGCCACGGCGTGCCGTTCGTACTCGTCAACGGCTTCTCCCCCGAGGTCCGGGCCCCCTTCGTCTCCCCCGACGACCGCGCCGCCATGGGGCTGGCGGTCGCGCACCTGGCGTCCCTGGGCCACCGCCGCATCGGGCTGGCGCTGGGGCCGGTCCGGTTCGTGCCGGTGCAGCGCAAGATCGAGGGCTTCGTCCGCGCCATGGCGGACGAGGTGGGAACGGACGCGGAGGGGAGCCGGGAACTCATCCAGCACTCCCTCTACACCCTGGAGGGAGGCCAGGCGGCCACCTCGGCACTGCTGGACCGCGGCTGCACGGCCGTGATCTGCGCCAGCGACATGATGGCCCTGGGCGCCATCCGGGCGGCGCGCGGGCGCGGCCTGACCGTGCCGCGGGACGTCTCGGTCATCGGCTTCGACGACTCACCGCTGATCGCCTTCACCGACCCGCCGCTGACCACCATCCGACAGCCGGTGCCGGCGATGGGCCAGGCCGCGGTGCGCGCCCTGCTGGAGGAGATCGGCGGCACCCCCGCCCCGCACAGCGAATTCGTCTTCCTCCCCGAACTGGTGGTCAGGGGATCCACCGCCGCCGCCCCGGGGGGTGTCTCCGTCGCGGGGAGGACGAGCCCGGCCGAAGACCGTTCCCGGGGATGATCGGCGGCCCTCCCGGCTCTGGCAGACTGAGTTCCCATGGGGGACACGGTTGTCGGAGTTGTCGGCGTGAAGGAAGACCAGCGGGTGAACACGGAGGTCGTGGGCAAGGGGCACGGTGAGCACCCGGCCGGAGGCGGTCGGCCGTTCGCCCGCCTGCGTGTCCCGCGACGCCCGCGCCTGTGGTTCGAGTTGCTGCTCATCGCGGTGAGCTACTCGGTCTACTCGATGATCCGCAACGCGGTCCCCGATCAGGAGGTCGTCGCCCAGCGGAACGCCGAGCTGATCTGGGACATCCAGCAGGCCATGGGGTTGGCCTTCGAGCGAGCCGTCAACCACGCCGTCAACGAGATCACCTGGCTGATCACCGGCGTGAACTACTTCTACGCCACCCTGCACTTCCTCGTGACCATCGGCGTGCTCGTCTGGCTGTTCCGCAGCCATCCGGGCCGCTACGGGGCGACCCGCCTGGTGCTCTTCGCCACCACCGCGGTGGCCCTGGTCGGCTACTACTTCTTCCCGCTCGCCCCGCCGCGGCTGATGGAGGGAATGGACTTCATCGACACCGGGCTGGTGCACAACACCTGGGGCTCGCTCTCCTCGGAGAGCATGCAGACCGTCTCGAACCAGTACGCGGCGATGCCCTCCATGCACATCGGCTGGTCGGTGTGGTGCGGGATCACCCTGGTGATGCTGGCCCGGCGGCGGTGGGTGCGGCTGCTGGGGGCCCTGTACCCGGTGGCCACGCTCTTCGTGATCGTGGCGACCGCCAACCACTTCTGGCTGGACGCGGTGGGCGGGGTGATCTGCCTGGCCTTCGGCTTCCTGGTCTCCGGCCTGTGGTTCGGACGGCTGTGCTACCGGCTGCCGCGCGAACCGGTGGGCCACGACACCCCCACCCACACGGGGGGCGGGACGCCCGGCGGTACCGGGGGACCCGCCGACGCCCCCCGGGGTGCCCGGACCGCCGGTGCCGCCCCCGGCCCGGTGGAGGACCCGGACCCGGGAGCGAACGCCGCGCCCCACGGGGAGGGGGAGTCCGGCTCCGAGGACCGCGACCCGCCCCACCCGAACCGGACCGTCGACCGGCCCGGCACGGTCGGGGTGCGCCCCCGCCTGCCGCTGGAGGTCGGTCCGACCCCCTCGCCGCGACCGCCGGCGGTCTGACCCGCCGCGGACCGGGGCGGGGGGCGGGACCCCGGGGTCAACCGCCGTAGAAGAGGTCCTCCACCACGGTCCGGGCCCGTCGGGTGGTGCGCCGGTAGTCGTCGAGGAGTTCACCGGCGTGGCCCGGCGGGTATCCCAGGTAGCGGGCGACCGCTCCCAGCTCCCGGCTCTCGGTGGGGAAGGTGTCGCCGGGCCGGCCGCGCACCAGCATGACGGCGTTGCGCACCCGCCCCGCGAGCAGCCAGGCCTCCTGGAGCACCCGGGCCTCCTCGTCGGTCAGCAGCCCCGCCCGGTGGGCGGCGACCAGCGCGGGCCGGGTGGAGGTGGTCCGCAGCTCCGGCAGCCGGGCGGCGTGCCGCAGCTGCAGCAGTTGTACCGTCCACTCGACGTCCGACAACCCGCCCCGGCCGAGCTTGGCGTGCAGCGTGGGGTCCGCCCCGCGCGGCAACCGCTCGGACTCCATGCGCGCCTTCAGGCGGCGGATCTCGCGGATCGCGTCCGCGTCGGGACCGCCCTCCGGATAGCGCAACGGGTCGATCAGCCCGACGAAGCGACGCCCGAGGTCGATGTCCCCGGCCACCGGGGCCGCCCGCAGCAGGGCCTGGCTCTCCCAGGCGACGGACCAGCGGCGGTAGTACGCCGCGTAGGAGGACAGGGAGCGGACCAGGGGCCCGGTGCGGCCCTCGGGTCGCAGGTCGGCGTCGACGAGCAGCGGGGGGTCGGTGGCCGGGATCTGCAGCAGCCGCCGCATCTCGTTGACGACGGCGAAGGCCGCCTTCCCCGCCTCCTCCTCCGGGACGCCCTCCCGGGCCTCGTACACGAAGATCACGTCCGCGTCGGAGCCGTAGGCGGCCTCGCCCCCGCCGAACCGCCCCATGCCCACGACCGCCAGGCGCACCGGGGGTTCCGCCTCCCCGCCGTGGGCCCGCACCGCCGCGCGCAGGGCGCCGGCGACGGTGACGGCGGTGATGTCGGCCAGGGCCCGACCGATCCGGTCGAAGCGCTCGGGGTCCGCCGCGCCCGGGACGGAGGGGGTGTCCTGCGGGTCGGCCGGGGCCGATCCGACCGACCCGCCCGGCCGGGCGGTGTCGGCGGAGCCGCTCTCCTCCTCGCGGGGGACGGAGGGAGCGGCGGCGTAGGCCTCGATGACGTCGGCCGCCGCGGTCCGGAACAGCTCCCGACGGCGCACCCCGCGCACGGCGGTGACGGCGCTCTCCGGGTCGGAGTGCCGCCCGACCGCGGCCATCACCTCCTGCTCCAGGCTCGCCAGGCCGCGCGGCGCCAGGGTCTCCTCGCCGCCGAGCAGCGCCACCGCCTCGGGGGCGCGCAGCAGCAGATCGGGGGCGAAGCGGCCGGCCGAGAGCACCCGGGCGAGGTTCTCCGCCGCGGTGCCCTCGTCCCGCAGCAGCCGCAGGTACCAGGGGGTGTCGCCGAGGGCGTCGGAGACCTTGCGGAAGTTGAGCAGCCCGGAATCGGGGTCGGCGGCGTCCGCGAAGCGGTCCAGCAGGACCGGCAGCAGGGTGCGCTGGATGGCGGCCTTGCGGCTCACCCCCGAGGCGAGGGCCCGCAGGTGGCGCAGGGCGGCGCCGGGATCGGCGTAGCCGAGGGCCACCAGGCGCTCCCCCGCCGCCTCGGGACCGAGCCGGGCGGCGCCGGCCTCCAGGCGGGCGACCGCGTCCAGCAGGGGCCGGTAGAACAGCTTCTCGTGCAGCTTCCGGACCACCGCGGCGTGCCGGCGCCAGACGGTGTTCAGCTCCGCGACCGGGTCGCGGGTCAGGCCGAGCGAGCGACCGAGGCGGCGCAGCTCGCTCTCCTCCTCCGGCATCAGGTGGGTGCGGCGCAGGCGGAAGAGCTGGATGCGGTGCTCGACGGTGCGCAGGAAGCGGTAGGAGGCGTCCAGGTCCGCGGCGTCGCGACGCCCGACGTATCCGCCCGCCGCCAGCGCGGCCAGGGCGTCCAGGGTGGTGGGGCTGCGCAGCTCGGGATCGCCGCGGCCGTGGACCAGTTGCAGGAGCTGGACGGCGAACTCCACGTCCCGCAGACCGCCCGGCCCCAGCTTCAGCTCGCGTTCCAGTTGCCCGGCGGGGATGGACTCCTCCACCCGGCGGCGCATCCGCTGCACGTCGGGGACGAAGTTCTCGCGGGCGGCGGCCTCCCAGACCAGGGGGGCGATCGCCGCGTGGTAGGCGGCGCCCAGCTCGGCGTCGCCGGCGACCGGGCGGGCCTTGAGCAGGGCCTGGAACTCCCAGGTCTTCGCCCAGCGCCGGTAATAGGCCAGGTGGCTGTTGAGGGTGCGCACCAGTGGGCCGTTGCGGCCCTCGGGGCGGAGGTTGGGGTCCACCGGCCAGATGGTGCCCTCGGCGGTGGTGTCCGAGCACAGTCGCATCATCCGACCGGCCAGGCGGGTCGCCGCCTGCAGGGCGACGTGCTCCTCCACGCCCTCGGGGGGTTCGGCGACGAAGATCACGTCCACGTCGGAGACGTAGTTCAGCTCGCGCCCGCCGCACTTGCCCATGCCGATGACCGCCAGACGGCACCGCGCGGCGTCCTCGGGGGCCTCCTCCCCGGCGATCCGCAGGGCGACCCGCAGGGTGGCGCCGGCCAGGTCGGCGAGTTCGGCGGCGGCCTCCGCGAAGCCGTTGGTGCCGCTCATGTCCCGGGCCGCGATGAGCAGCAGCGCCCGGCGGTAGGCCAGACGCAGGCCGTCGGCGTCCCGGGCACCGGCCAGGGCCGCCTCGAAATCGCCGATGTCGGGGTGCAGCTCGGCGGCGCTCCGGAAGGCCGCCAGGGCCTCCCACTCGCCGGGGTGCCGGGCCAGGTGGTCGCCGAGCGCCTCGGAGGCGCCCAGGACGGCGAGCAGCCGATCCCGCAGGGGCTTGGCGGACAGCACGGTGTCCACCAGGACCGCCCGCCGCTCCGGTGGCTGCGCCTCGACGATGCGCGCCAGGGAACGGAGCGCCAGATCGGGATCGGCGGTGGCGCCCAGCCCGTCGAGCAGGACGGTGTCACCGCCCCCGATGGCCCGGGGTTCGATGGTGTCCAGGAGCCGGACGGCACCGGTGGGGTCGGTGAACCCCCGGCGCAGCAGTTGCCCGAACCGGCTGTCCCGTCGCCCGCCCTGCGACACGGTGGTACTCCTTGCTCGCGTGGGGTGTGTGCCCGTGGTGCCCGCGCCGTCGGGGCGACGACGCCTCGTTGCCCCTCCCCGTCGTCCCGTTCCCGCCGTGCTCCTCGACGCCCCCGGCACCCCGCCCCGGGCGGGGTGCCGGGGGCGCCCCCTCAGAGCACCGGGAGGTTCTTGCGCAGTTCGAAGGGGGTGACCTCGGAGCGGTACTCCTCCCACTCCTGCTTCTTGTTGCGCAGGAAGAAGTCGAAGACGTGCTCGCCCAGGGTCTCGGCGACCAGTTCGCTGCGCTGCATCAGCTCGATGGCCTCGCCGAGGTTCTGCGGCAGCGGGTCGATGCCCAGCGCGCGGCGCTCGGCGTCGGTGAGGGCCCACACGTCGTCCTCGGCGCCGTGCGGCAGCTCGTACCCCTTCTCGATGCCCTCCAGACCGGCCGCGAGCAGCACGGCGTAGGCCAGGTAGGGGTTGGCGCCTGAGTCCAGGGACCGGACCTCGACCCGGGTGGAGCCGGTCTTGCCGGGCTTGTACATCGGCACCCGGATGAGCGCGGAGCGGTTGTTGTGGCCCCAGCAGATGTAGGAGGGTGCCTCGCCACCGGCGCCGGCCGGGCGGTTGGCCCCGCCCCAGATCCGCTTGTAGGAGTTGACCCACTGGTTGGTGACGGCGGAGATCTCGGCGGCGTGCCGGAGCAGACCCGCGATGAAGGAGCGGCCCACCTTCGAGAGCTGGTACTCGGCGCCGGTCTCGTGGAAGGCGTTGCGGTCGCCCTCGAAGAGCGAGAGGTGGGTGTGCATGCCCGAGCCGGGGTACTCGGAGAACGGCTTGGGCATGAAGGTGGCCTGCACGCCCTGTTCGAGCGCGACCTGCTTCATCACCAGCCGGAAGGTCATGATGTTGTCGGCGGTGGTCAGCGCGTCGGCGTAGCGCAGGTCGATCTCCTGCTGGCCGGGGGCGCCCTCGTGGTGGGAGAACTCCACCGAGATGCCCATGGACTCCAGCATGGTGATGGCCTGGCGGCGGAAGTCCATGCCCACGTGCTGCGGGGTGTGGTCGAAGTAGCCGGAGGAGTCGGCGGGGACCGGGGCCCGGCCGTCGGTGGGCTTCTCCTTGAGGAGGAAGAACTCGATCTCGGGGTGGGTGTAGAAGGTGAACCCGAGGTCGGAGGTGCGGGCGAGGATGCGCTTGAGCACGTACCGGGGGTCGGCGTAGGAGGGCGAGCCGTCCGGCATGAGGATGTCGCAGAACATCCTGGCCGTGCCGGGGGCCTCGGCCCGCCAGGGGAGGATCTGGAAGGTGCCGGGAGCGGGCTTGGCGATCATGTCGGACTCGTGGACCCGGGCGAAGCCCTCGATCGCGGACCCGTCGAAACCGATGCCCTCCTCGAACGCCTGCTCCAACTCGGCGGGGGCGACGGCCACCGACTTCAGGAAGCCCAGCACATCGGTGAACCACAACCGGACGAACCGGATGTCGCGCTCTTCCAGCGTGCGGAGCACGAATTCCTGCTGCTTGTCCATCTCCACCCAATCCTCGCTGGTCAGGCCGCCCGCTTCCGGGGCACGGAAACCGTCCGGGCCACGGGAGCATTCCACCACACCGTTTCGGGGGCGTTGCGCACGCGCGTCCGACCGTCGGACGGGGCACGTCCCCTCACGGTACTGCCCGGCGTCCGCCCCGTCGGGAGGCGCGGGTCCGGGGGCCGGGCGGGTCGCCCGCCGGCGGAGCCGACGGGCGACGGGAAGCCACGGGAGGCCACGAGGGGTGACCAGGAGTGACGGGTGACGGGTGACGGGGTCAGCGGGAGGTGCGGAAGGGGCCGGTCACCTCGTAGGTGATGCCCCCGCTGCTGGAGCCGCTGGTACCGCGCTGGGAGGAGAAGTAGAGACGGTTGCCGGCCGGGTTGAAGGCCGGGCCGCAGATCTCCGAGGAGTTCTGCCCCGTGATCCGCAGGAAGGGGGCCACCACGTCGTCGGGGGTGATGATGCAGATCTCCATGTTGCCGCCGTCCTCGGCGACGTAGAGGTCCCCCACGGGGGTGCCGGTGATGTTGTCCACGCCGGTCAGGGGCGGGTTGGCGGTCAGGTTGTCGTCGTAGACGATGTCCAGGGTGTTGGCGGCGGCGTTGTACGCCCACACGCGGTTGTCGCCCTTGGTGGTGAAGAAACAGATGTTGCCGCGGTAGTAGCAGCCCTCGCCCCCGTTGAAGCGCCGCGTGTCGGGCACCTGGTTGCGGGTGAGGGTGGAGGCGGCGGAGGGGTCGGGGACGGTGACCCACCGCAGCGCGCTGCCGTTCTGGGTGAGGATCTGCAGGGTGCCGGAGGAGAGGTCGCCCCAGGTGGTGGGGATGAAGCGGTAGAAGCCGCCGGTGGTCTCGTCCTCCGTGAGGTAGATGACCCGACGGTCGGGGTCGCAGGCGGCGGCCTCGTGGTTGAAACGGCCCATGGCGGGGCGTCGGACGGCCGCGTTCACCCCGCGCGGATCGGTCTCGTAGACGTAGCCGCGGCTCACCTCCTCGCAGGAGAGCCAGGTGTTCCACGGGGTGGCACCGCCCGCGCAGTTGCGGTTGGTGCCCGACAGGATGGAGTAGGCGCCGGTGATGCCGCCGTTGGCGTTGAAGCGGATCGCCCCCGCGCCGCCCGCGCCGTTGGAGAGTTCGGCGTTGGAGACGTAGATCCAACCGCTGCCGTCGGCGAAGCAGGCGCCCCCGTCGGGGGCACCGTGCCAGCGGTGGGAGGTGCCCGCGACGAGTTGGGAGGAGCGGGCGACGATCCGGCTGGTGAAGCCCTGCGGCAGTTGGATGCCGTTGGCGTCCGCGGCCCGCAGCGCGCCGTAGGGGCTCGGGCCGGTCTGGGCCGGGTAGCCGAAGGACTCGCGGGTCATGGTGAACCCGAAGGCCACCGCGCCCGCGCCGACGACCGCGCCGCGCAGGAGATGACGCCGTTCCATGACTGCTCCTTGTGGAGGACGGCCCCGCCGCGCGGCGGGGCACCGGGGATGAGCACGGAAGGAACGGAACGACCTGCGGGCGGCGCGGCGTCCACCGTCCCGGAACGCCCCGGAGGGCCTCCGCGGACCCGGGGTGCCGGGCCCCGGGAGTTGGGGGGGACTGCGGTGACGGTGTGCGCCGGCCGACCCGCGGTCGGACCGAGCGGAGCGTAGCCGCGCGCTTTCCGCCCGGGCAGGAGCGATTGGGGGTCCGGCGACCGGACGGTTCGTGAACTCCACGGAACCGCCGGGGCGTTCGCCGGCCACCGGGGAAGCGGCAAACGTCGAACACCCCCACCGGGGTGGGGGTGTTCGACGGATGATCGGGCGCGGGCCCGGGGTGTCAGGAGCGCTCGCGGATCCGTTCGACGATCACGGCGGCCTGGATGCGGCGGCTCACGCCGAGCTTGGCGAGGATGGCCGAGATGCGGTTCTTCACCGTCTTCTCGGCGAGGTAGAGCCGGCCCGCGATCTGTCGGTTGGTCAACCCCTCGCCCACCAGCTCCAGGATCTCCCGCTCGCGCGGGGAGAGCCGGGCCAGCTCCGGCGGCACGTCGGCGTCCTCGGGCTCGCGCAGACGGGCCATCACCCGGGCGGTCGCGCCGGGGTCGAGCATGGAACGCCCGGCGGCGACGGTGCGCACCGCCTCGATGAGGTCGGACCCCTTGATCTGCTTGAGCACGTACCCGGCGGCACCGGCCATGATCGCGTCGAACAGGGCCTCGTCGTCGTCGAAGGAGGTCAGGATGAGGCAGGCCAGTTCCGGCATGCGGGCGCGCAGTTCACGGCAGACCTCGATGCCCTCGTGGTCCCCGGCGGGGTCGCCGCCGCCCAGGCGGACGTCCAGGACGGCCACGTCCGGCCGCACCGCGGGCACCCGGGCCAACGCCTCGCGCGCGGTCGCCGCCTCGCCCACCACCTCCAGGCCGGGGGCCGCGCCGAGGAGGTCGCGCAGACCGCGTCGCACCACCTCGTGGTCGTCGAGGAGGAAAACCCTGATCGGGTCGCCACCGGTGGTCGTCTCCGTCATCGCACCGTCCCTGTCGCCGGTCCCGCTTCGTCCCCGTGCCGGCCCGCGCGGTCCCGTTCCGGAGGATCTCCGGAGGGAGGGGTGCCGCACGTCCTCACGCCCCCACTGTCGCACGGCCCGGGCCGTGCGGGGCAGGGCCGGTCGGCCCTGCCGGGACCGAACGGCCGGTTCCGGCCCCCGAACCACCGGAACACCGGGACGGATGCCGCGAACGGAATGAACCGAATGAATCGGGTGAATGGTGCGGGCGTCGGGAACGGTGACAGCGGGACGAAAGGAGACGGAAGGCCCCTCCCCCGGCCCCCTTCGCGCCCGTCGACCGCTTCGACCCCTTCGACCCCTTCGACCGCTTCGGTCCCTTCGGCCTCCCTCAGCCGACCGGAACCAACAGCACCGGGCAGTGCGCGTGTTGCAGGACGGCGTGGGTCACCGGTCCCAGCCGCAGTCCGAGCCGGCGCGGCCGGCGGTGGGTGGCCAGGATCAGCACCGACGCCGTGCGGCTGGCCTCCACCAGGACCGGAGCCGGCCTGCCGGTGACGTGCACCGGCTGGACGACGATGCCCGGGTGGACGTCCCGGAAGGGCGCGGCGGCCAGCCGCGGCACCTCCTCGGCGGTGTCCCCGTCCTCGGTGTGCGGCCACGCGTGCAACAGGCGCAGGGGAACGCCACGCCGCCGGGCCTCCTCGAAACCGAAGGCCACCGCGTCGGTGTCCGCCTCGGACTCGATGCCGACCAGCACCGGCCCGTGCGGCCGGGGCGGTTCGCGCCGCACCACCAGCAGGGGCCCCTCGGTGTGCGAGGCCACCCGCAGGCTCACCGAGCCGATGAGCAGACCGGCGAACCCGCCGTACCCCCGGGCGCCGACCACGGTCAGGGCCGCACTGCTCCCGAAGTGCACCAGGGCCCGCGGGGCCGACTCCGTGGTGAGCGAGGAGACCACCCGCAGCCCCGGGTGGTGCGCGCGGGCGCGGTTCGCCGCCTCCTCGACCACCGCGCGGGTGGCGCGGTACCGCATCCGGCCGCTCTCGGCCGAACGCCCGGCGGGGCCGGGCTCGCGGTCCCACGGCCAGCCGCACAGCACCTCCAGGACGGCCCCTCGCCTGGCCGCGTCGGCGGCGGCGATCTCCAGGGCGCGCAGCGAGTGCTCGGAACCGTCCACCCCGACGAGCACACGGCCCCCCGGGGGCCCGGTGTCCTCCTGCCGGAGGGGAACGTCGCCGGGGACGTCCGCGGTGACGGGACCGACGGGACCGGGGTCGTACTCCCGAATCCCGGTCCCGTGAATGGTGTCGCTCATGACCGGCCTCCCTCACACCTCGGGGTCACCGATGCCGAAAACGGGTCCCCGTATCAGCAGGGTGCCCCGGTCCGTGGTGAATCGCCCGGGGCCGGCAAGGCCGTGCGCGGGGGCCGTTCGGCCCCCGCACCCCGGGACCCGGAGGGTGCGGCGCGCCCCGGGGGCCCTCCGGCGACGGATCCCGCGCTCCGTGACCCGACCCCTCCACCCGGAAAGCCACCCATGGGATCATGGCCCCGGCGAGGACGGACATCACTGCGAGCACGGCGGAGGGCGAATGCCGGGCGGCGAAGAACGCGAGGCAACCGAACAGCGGCGGACGATACCGGCCCCGGGGCCCCCCGGGGACCCCGCCCGGGAGGAGCCCGGCCCGGGGAGGGGTGGGAACGGCCGGCCGTCGAGCACCCCGCAGTTGCGCCTGGACCAACTGCTGGACGAGTTGCAATCCCGTCTCGACGCCGCGCGCGGCACCCAGAACCGCATGCACAGCCTGCTGGACGCGGTGCTGAGCGTGGGGCGCGAACTGGACCTGGAGCAGGTGCTGCGCCGGATCATCGAGGCGGCCGTGGCGTTGACCGATTCCGAGTACGGCGCGCTCGGGGTGATCGGCGAGCGCCACGAACTGGACCAGTTCGTGCACGTGGGGCTCGACCCGGAGCAGGCCGCCCGGATCGGGGAACTGCCCAGTGGCCGGGGCATCCTCGGCGAGCTGATCCAGCGCCCGGAGCCGCTGCGGCTCCGGAACCTGACCGAGCACCCGGCCAGTCACGGCTTCCCCCCGAACCACCCGCCGATGCACAGCTTCCTGGGCGTGCCGATCCGGGTGCGCGAGGAGGTGTTCGGCAACATCTACCTGTCGGAGAAGCGCGGCGGCGCGGAGTTCGACGAGGAGGACGAGGCGGTCCTGGGGACGTTGGCCGTCGCGGCGGGTGTGGCGATCGACAACGCCCGGTTGTACCACGAGAGCCGGCGGCGCACCCGGTGGCTGGAGGCGCTGGCGGGGATCAACCGGAGTCTGCTGTCGGGCTCCTCCTCCGACGAGGTGTTGCGGCTGATCGCGCGCTCCGCCATGGATGTGGCCGAGGCCGACACCGCCTGTGTGCTGATGCCCGCCGAGGACACCGACCGGCTGCGGATCACCGTGGCCGAGGGACAGCCCGCCGAGCGGTTGCTGGGCAGCACCCTGCCCGGTGACGAGTCGCTGGCCGTGGTGGCGGCCCGCACGGGCGAGCCGGTGGTCGCCGGGGACCTGCGCTCCGAGCCCCGGGCGCGACTCTCGCCGGGGGTGGAGGAGGACCACGGTCCGGCGGTGGCGGTGCCGATGCCCACCCGGGAGGAGAACGGCGGCGCGCTGCGACTGACCCGGCTGGCGGGGCGTCCCCGCTTCGACGAGACGGAGGTGGGGCTGCTGTCCAACTTCGCGGCCCAGGCGGCGCTCGCCCTGGAGCTGGGGCGGCACCGGGCGGAGGCCGAGCAGTTGGCGCTGCTGCACGACCGGGACCGGATCGCCCGCGACCTGCACGACCTGGCGATCCAGCGGCTCTTCGCCACCGGCATGACGCTGCAGAGCGCCGCCCCGCTGATCGAGCACCCGGCGGCGGCCGAGCGGGTGGGTCGGGCGGTGGACGACCTGGACGAGACCATCAAGATCATCCGTTCCACGATCTTCGCCCTGCGCACCGCCGAACAGGGCGGCGGGGACCCGGCCTCGCTGCGCCGGCGTCTGGCCCGGGCGGTGGGCGAGGTCGCCGGCCACCTGGGGTTCACGCCCTCGCTGCGGGTGGAGGGGGCGGTGGACGCCCGGGTGCCCCCGGACATCGCCGACGAGCTGCTCGCGGTCCTCGCCGAGGCGCTGAGCAACACGCTGCGGCACGCCCGGGCCCGTCGGGTGGACGTGGCGCTGAGCGTGCGGGACCGGATCGTGTTGACGGTGAGCGACGACGGGGTGGGCCTGGGCGACAACGAGCCGCGCGGCGGCCTGGTGAACATGCGTTCGCGGGCCGAGTTGCTGGGCGGCGCGCTGCGACTGGAGCCGGGCACGACCGAGGGCGGGGGCACCCGCATCCACTGGGAGGTGCCCTTCCCCGAGGAGGGGTCGTGAGCCCCGCGCGACACGCCGGGGCTCCGCCGTTCGGCCGATAGCGTCACTTGGACGATTAGGGGCGTAGACTCATGTCCGTGCCCCAGCTTCGTCTCGCCCTGAACCAGACCGACTCCTGCGTCGGTGACCTCTCCGGCAACGCCGAGGAGGTGATCCGCATGACCCGGCGGGCCGCCGAACACGGGGCCCACCTGGTCGCCTTCCCCGAGATGATGCTCACCGGTTACCCGGTGGAGGATCTGGCGCTGCGCCGCTCCTTCGTCGAGGCCGGCCGGGCCGCGCTGGAGGAGCTGGCCGCGCGTCTGGACCGGGAGGGATTCGGCGACCTGCCCGTGGTCGTCGGCTACCTGGACCGCAGCACGGAGGACCACCCGCGCCCCGGTCGACCGGCCGGCTCCCCGCAGAACGCCGCCGCCGTGCTGCACGGCGGGCGGGTCGCCCTCTCCTTCGCCAAGCACCACCTGCCGAACTACGGCGTCTTCGACGAGTTCCGCTACTTCGTGCCCGGCCGCACGCTGCCGGTCGTCCGGGTGCGCGGGGTGGACGTGGCCCTGGCCGTCTGCGAGGACCTGTGGCAGGACGGCGGTCGGGTGCCCGCCGCCCGGGAGGCCGGGGCGGGCCTGCTGCTGTCGATCAACGCCTCGCCCTACGAGGTGAAGAAGGACGACGCGCGCCTGGACCTGGTGCGCCGCCGCGCCCGCGAGGCCGGCTGCGCCCTGGCCTACCTCGCCCTGTCCGGCGCCCAGGACGACCTGGTCTTCGACGGCGACAGCATCGTGGTCGACGCCGACGGCGAGGTCGTGGCGCGGGCGCCGCAGTTCGCCACCGAGTGCCTGGTGGTGGATCTGGAGCTGCCGGCCGCCGCCGGCGAGCCGCCCTCCGGGACGGTCGCCGACGGGATGCGGATCGACCATCTGACGCTCTCCGCCGACCCGGTGCCCGCCTACGAGCCGGAGTACCCGGGCGGGGTCGCCGAACCGCTCTCCGACGAGGCGGAGATGTACGGTGCCCTCGTCGCCGGCCTGCGCGGCTACATCACCAAGAACGGGTTCGGGTCGGTGCTGATCGGCCTGTCCGGCGGCATCGACTCCGCGCTGTGCGCCGCCATCGCCTGTGACGCGCTGGGTCCCGAACAGGTGCACGGCGTGTCCATGCCCTCGCGCTACTCCTCGGACCGCTCGCGACACGACGCGGCGGAGATGGCCCGGCGCACCGGACTGCACTTCCGGACCGTCTCCATCGTCCCGATGTTCGACGCCTACCTGCAGGCGGTGAAGCTGACCGGTCTGGCGGAGGAGAATCTCCAGGCGCGGCTGCGCGGCACCCTGCTGATGGGCATCTCCAACCAGGAGGGGCACCTGGTCCTGGCGCCGGGCAACAAGAGCGAGCTGGCGGTGGGCTATTCCACCCTCTACGGCGACTCGGTGGGTGCCTACGGCCCGATCAAGGACGTCTACAAGACCTCCGTCTACCGACTCGCCCGGTGGCGCAACGCCGAGGCGGAGCGGCGCGGGGAAACCCCGCCGATCCCGGAGAACTCCATCGTCAAGCCCCCCAGCGCCGAGCTGCGCCCGGGGCAGGTGGACGCCGACTCGCTGCCCGACTACGACCTCCTCGACGCGGTTCTGGAGCGGTACGTGGACCGGGACATGGGCGGCGCGGAGATCGTGGCCGAGGGCTTCGACGCCGAGGTGGTGACCCGGGTGCTGCGGATGGTGGACGCCGCCGAGTACAAGCGGCGCCAGTACCCGCCGGGCACCAAGATCTCCGGCAAGGGCTTCGGCAAGGACCGCCGACTGCCCATCACCAGCCGCTGGCGGGAGAACCCGACCATCGGGTGATCCGGCCCGGTGGCGCCGGGCGCGAACGGCGGGAGGGGCGGGACCGGTTGTCACCGGTTCCGCCCCTCCCGCCGTTTCCCG
>NZ_VKHS01001099.1 GCF_014141525.1 Streptomyces calidiresistens | reverse complement strand
TCCTCCCCCTCGGTCCCCTCCCACTCGGCGCAGCCGAGTGGCGTCTCCTCCCCCATGCCCTGCGTGGACCGGCTCAGGGAGAGGGTTGCCTGGAGGAGGCCGGGGCCGTCCTCCAGGTCCAGCAGGGCGGCCGGCTCGGGATCGTCGGCCGACCCGTACCCCTCGGAGCCCTCCACCGAGAGGCCCTCGGGCAGCATCGCCACCAGGGTCTCCACCATGTCCCCGGCGGTCCGCGGGGGATCGGCGGTGACCGGCCCCGAGCGATCGCCGCCGGGCAGGGATATGGCCGCCACCGTGACGGCGACCAGGGAGGCCGCCCCGGTCATCACCGCCGCCCGCCTGCGCCACACCCGGGCCCGACCGCGCCGCAGCCCGCCCTCCATCAGCTTCGGGGTGTCGGGGCGGAAGCCCTCCCCGGTGTGTCGCAGCATGTCGGACAGAACCCGCTCGAACTCCGTGTCCGGGTTCTCCGCCGGGGAGGGACGCCTCGGCGCCCCGCCGTATCCGCTGGTGCCGGCGAGTGTCTCCCGGCCGTGGAGATCGTCGGTCGAATCGCCCCGCCCACCCCCGCCGGCGGGAAAGGTGCTCTCGTCGTGTGCGCTCATGTCTCTCGCCCTCCCTGGGACGTCGGGGTTACGCGGTCAGTTCGGTGATGTTCCGGGCGCCGAGCACGGCGCGCAGGCGGGTCAGGGCGCGGCCGCTGCGGCTGCGCACCGCCGAGGGGGTGGTGCGCATGATCTCGGCGGTCCGCTCGACGCTCAGGTCCTCCCAGAAGCGCAGGACGAGCACCGCCCGGTCCTCCGGGGTGAGTTGGGCGAGGGCGGTCAGAAGGGTGACCCGCAGCGGGGTGTCCTCCCCCTCGGCCCCGTGGTCGGGGAGGCCGTCCACCGGGTGCTCCCCGCTGCTGCGACGACGCCGGTGCGCCAAATGGGCCCGTATCAATACCTTCTGGGCGTATCCCACCGGATTCTCGATGCAACTGCGGCGGCTCCACGCGGAGTACATCCGCCCGAGGGTCTCCTGCACCAGATCCTCCGCGAGGTGGGTGTCCCCACCGGTCAGCAGACAGGCCGATCGATAGAGCGGCCCGCTGCGCGCGCGGATGAATTCGTGGTAACTCTCCCGATCCCGTGCCCTCATGGGTCCCCCTGCCCCCTTCTTCACCTTCTCCGCCACCGGGTGACGCGCTGCAACCGGGTGGCACCGGGCCGACGGTGATCCGCCGACCGGGACGGCTCCGGCGACCTTCCCCCGATGGCGCCGGTGATCCGTCCTCACCATGGAGATGCGCGAGCCCCCCGCGGATGTCGCAGCCGGCGGCGAACTTTTTTCCACGGAGCCCCCGGAGCGCGCGGTTCCGGTCGAATCCGCGCCCCGGCCCCGGCCGTGGGCGGCACACCCGGCGGCACCGGGTCCCGC
>NZ_VKHS01001098.1 GCF_014141525.1 Streptomyces calidiresistens | reverse complement strand
CGGTCGAACCCCCCGCCGCGCGCCCGCCCCGGCACCCGGCCGACCGCGATGGGGCCTGCGCGTGGCCGCCGCCCTCTCCGGCCTCGTCCTGCTCACCGGCGGTGTCGGCCACGCCGTGGTCACCGGTGTGGAGGGGGGCGTGCAACGCGTCGAGGCCATCCCCCGGGGCGACGACCGACCCGCCGCCGGACCCGGCCTCACCGTCCTGCTCATCGGCAGCGACAGCCGCGAGGGCCTCACCGAGGACGAACGCCGGCGGTACCGCCTGGGCGGCGAGGCCTGCCACTGCGCCGACACCATCATGCTCCTGCACCTCTCCGAGGACCGGAACCGCGTGAGCGTGATCAGCCTCCCCCGCGACTCGCACACCGAGTTGGCGGCCCACACCCTCCCCGGGACCACCGAGCGCCACGAACCCCACGAGGCGAAACTCAACGCCGCCCTCTCCCACGGCGGCCCCCAACTGATGGTCCGTACCGTCGAACGGATGACCGGGGTGCGCGTCGACCACTACCTGGAGGTCGGCTTCGTCGGCTTCATGCGCGCGGTGGACGAGATCGGCGGCGTGGAGGTGTGCACCACCCGGCCGCTCCACGACCCCGGGTCCGGCCTGGACCTGCCCGTCGGCACCAGCACCCTCAACGGCGGCGAGGCGCTCTCCTACGTCCGCGCCCGGGAGGTCGACGCCACCGCCGACTTCGGCCGCATCCAGCGCCAGCAGCGCTTCCTCGCCGCCCTCGCCCACCGGGTGGCCGACACCGAGGTGCTGCTCGACCCGCCGCTCCTGCGGCGGACCGTCGGCCATCTGCTGGACTCCACACGGGCCGACCCGGGACTCGGCGCCGCCGAGATGCTGGGGATCGCCCGCACCCTGAGCCGGGTGGACGCCGGATCGGTGGAGTTCGCCTCCGTGCCCATCGCCCGGGTCGACGGCCCCGCCCCGGAGTGGGACGAGGAGGCCGCCGAGCGGCTGTTCGCCGCCGTCCGCGAGGATCGACCGCTCGTCCCCGACCACGGGGACGACCGGGACGGGGACACCGTGCCGGTGGACGTGGACCCCCGGGGGATCCGGGTCCTGGTGAGGGACGCCGGCGCGCCCGGGGACGAGGCGGCGGCCCGCGCCCGGCGGGAGCTGGCCGCCGACGGTTTCCTCACCGCTCCGGCGACCGATGCCGACGATGCCGACGCCGCCGACGGGGCCGAACCGGGGGAACGGCACCACCGCACCACGATCACCCACGCCCCCGACCGTCGGGCGGAGGCCGCCGCCCTGGCCGCCGCCGTACCGGGGGCACAACTGCACGAGGAGCCCGGTCGGGACGCGGAACTGCTGCTCACCCTCGGCGAGGACTTCACGGGGGTACGGCGGGTGCGGGACGGCCGGCAGCCGGTGAGCGGTAGCGGGGGCGGTACCGGGGAGGACGG
>NZ_VKHS01001097.1 GCF_014141525.1 Streptomyces calidiresistens | reverse complement strand
GAAGCGGGGGGCGGTTGGCGGGTAGCGGTTCGGGGCGGAGCTCGGGTCGGTGCTCCGGGGAGAGGGGCGCTCCGGGCCCGACCCCGCGGGAACGGTGGGCTCGGGAACCCCGGGTGCGACCGGGGGGCCGACGGCCGGGGGAGGCCTCAGGCGCCGATCAGTTTGGCGAACATGTCCTCGTAACGGGTCTCCTCGTCCTCGTCGAGCTGCCGGAAGACCGCCCCCTTGGCCACCATCTCCTCGTTCGGGAAGACCAACGGGTTCTCCGCCAGTTCCTCGTCGATGGCCCGCATCTCCTCCTGCGCCCCGACGACGGGACAGATGAAGTTGACCCAGGCGGCCAAGCGGGCGGCCACCGCCGGGCGGTAGTAGTAGTCGATGAGGGCCTCGGCGTTGGCCCGCCGACGGGCCAGGGCGGGAACCAGCAGGTCGTCGGTGCCGAAGAGGTATCCGGTCTCCGGCATGAAGAAGTCGATGTCCGGATTGTCCATCCGGAGCTGGACGATGTCACCCGCCCAGGCGACGCAGGCGGCGATGTCGCCGGAGTTCAGTTCGTCCAGGTAGTCGTTGCCGGTGAAACGGCGCAGCTGCCGGGAGTCCACGGCGCGCTGCACCCGGGCGATCGCGGCCTCGAAGTCGTCGTCGGTGAAGGCCGCCGGGTCCTTGCCCATGTCGAGCAGGACCATCCCCATGGTGTCGCGCATCTCGGTGAGCAGGGAGATGCGGCCGTGCAGGGACTCGTCCTCCAGCAACTGTCCCACCGAGGTGATGTCGGCTCCCCCCGTGGCGCGGCGGTTGAAGCCGATGACGGTGGCGATCCCGGTCCAGGGGAAACTGTGCTGGCGCCCCGGGTCGTGCGGGGCGGTGCGGAAGCGGGCCTCGACGTTGGCGATGGCGTTGGGCAGGTTCGCCGGGTCCAGGCGCTGGGCCCAGCCCTGACGGATCAGCCGCCCGGACATCCAGTCGGTGAGGCAGACCAGGTCCCGCCCGGTGTCCTGGCCGGCGGCCAGTTGGGGGCGGATCTTGCCGAAGAACTCGTTGTTGTCGTTGATGTCCTCGGTGTAGGAGACGGTGATCCCGGTCTCGGCCTCGAATGCCTCCAGCGTGGGCCGGGAGCCGGGGTTCTCGTCGTCGACGTCGATGTACAGCGGCCAGTTGCTGAAGTGGAGGACCCTCTCCTCCCCGGAGAGATCCGGCGCGGCCTCCTCCTCCCCGGCCGCACCGGTCTCGGCCGGCGGGATGCCGCAGCCGGCGAGCAGCGCGCCGGCGCCGAGGGCCCCGGTGCCGGCCAGCAGGCGGCGACGGGTCAGGGCGGTTCGGGCGGCCCGGCCGTTGGTGAGGCTGCGCTCCCACGCCTTGCGAACGGGCTCGGACATGCCTTCGTAGGGATCCACGGTCGGGGCCTTCCTGGGAGGGGCGGGACTGCC
>NZ_VKHS01001096.1 GCF_014141525.1 Streptomyces calidiresistens | reverse complement strand
GAGCGGTGGGGGGACCCGCGGGTCGGGGAAACGGCGCGATCAGCGGGACGTCACCCGGATGGTTTCGGCGATCCCGTCCGCCCACGGTTCGATGTACTCGTCCAGCCCGGGGTCCGTCCACACGGTGTGCGCGACCACCGGCACGGTCGTGGCCCGGGGACGGATCACGTGCGTCAGGGCACGGATGACGGGCCGACCACCGAACCACGGGCGCCGTTCCCCGCGGGCGTTCCACCGGATCCGGGTCAGGGGGCCCGCCCCGGTTCCCCCCTCCTCCACGAGGGGTTCGCCCGCGTCGTGGACGGCGACGCCCCCGGCGGGACGAGCGGGATCCACGCACCCGGCGGGGATCCGGCGGGAGATCTCCATGCCCACGTCACTGGTGTCGACCCCCGGCGGATAACACCCCAGTGCGTGGGCCGGACCTCTTTGCCGGTACGCCCGGGCCCGCTTCCCGAGCTCCGCGCGCAGGTCGGAGGCGCGGGGGCGGAGAACGCGGGTGATCTCCGGAACGTCCTCGCCGTTCGAGGCGAGGAGCAGTTCCTCCGCCTTCGACCCGGCCCAACGGTCCACGTCGACACCGGGATCGAGGGGAAACCCGAACCAGGGGGCCGGGTACTCCACGGAGACTCCGGCGCGTTCGGGCACGGCGGTTCCTCCTGCGGACGGTCGGGGAACGTGTCGGGCCCGGACGTTCCGCCCGGCGCGCGAGGGTCCGGGGCGGCGGTGGGTGGGCCGGCCCCGGACCGTGTGAGGCGCGCGGGACGCGGGTCAGTTCCCCTGGATGGCGTTCTTCAGGCTGACGTCCTGCTCCTCGAAGCCGTCGGCGGCGGCGTGGAGGAAGTTGCCCATGCCCTGCATGCCCTCCAGGGTCTGCTTGACCCCGGTGCTGAACTCCTCGTACGACTCCTGGAAGGCCTTGGAGGACTCGGCGGTGACGTAGCCGTCCTCCACCAGGTTGTCCACGTAGGTCTTGAGGTCGTCGAGCTCCCGCTCCATGCGCTCGTGCTCGGCGATCAGGTGATCCCCGGCGTCGTGCATGTCCTGATATGTAAGGCCGATGTCGGACATCGCCTACCCCCTTCGTGGCCGGTGCGGGGACGCGCGGCGGCCCCGCGGTGCGGTGGGTTGCGGCAGCCCCCTCGGCTGCCCCCTCGTGCCGGCGTCAGCCTACGTGGGGAGGGGTGCGGGGTACACCCGGGGTGCACGGCTCGTACAGGTCTGTGACAGGGGCACAACACCCGGAGCCCCGCCGGGAGGTGGGGGCGACCCCGCCGGGGAACGGGGTCGAACGGATTCACCCTTGAGGGACTCCGCTATGTTGCCGGAGAGTGGACACGGAGTCGGGGACCACCCGGGCGTGCCGCCGAGCGGCGGACGGACGGGTGTTCCCGGTGGGACGGGGGCCGACCCCGCCCCCACCGGGAACGC
>NZ_VKHS01001095.1 GCF_014141525.1 Streptomyces calidiresistens | reverse complement strand
CGGTACCTCCCCGGGAACCGCCCGCCCCGCCCGCGGGTTCGTTCGCCGTTCGGCCCGGCGTCGGGCGCGGGCCGGGACGCGCCCGCCGGCGGTGTACCAGCGGACGGCGAGGACGACGGCGAGCGCCACCCCGACCGCGTCGCCGCCGTGGTACATCAGCAGCGCGCCCGTCCGCAGGTCCTCGGCGTCCACGGCGGCGCCCGGCGGTGGATGGGCGTACAGGCTCTTGGCGAGCACCGAGTGGGCGGCGCCGGCGAGCAGCAGGGTGCCCCCGCGCAGCGCGAGTCCGTGCCGCCGGTGGACCGGGTCGAGTTGACAGATCGTGAACGCGAACAGCAGTCCGGCGGCGAACACGTGCAGGTGGACGGCGGCGTGGGCGAGGGGGTGGGCGTGCGCGGCGGACCACAGCGGGGTGCGGTACAGCAGCCACAGCGCGCCGACGTCGAGGAGGGCCGCGACCGGGGGCAGCAACAGGAACCCCGTCGGGCGGGACCGGGCGAGCGCGAGCGGCAGCCGTCGGAGCCGTCCCGGCGGCAGCGCCCGGGGCAACAGGCTCATCGGCCGGCCGAGGACCAGCAGCAGCGGGGCGACCATGCCCACCAGCAGGTGGACGGCCATGTGCGCGGTGAAGGGTCCGCCGGGGGCCCGGCCGAGGGCCGCGTACACCAGGGCCGCGCCCCCGGCGGCGAAGGACAGGTCCCGGAGCGGGGGCCAGGCGTCCCCGCGCCGGCGCAGCCGGGCGGCGGCGAGGAGATAACAGAGGACCACCCCGCCCACGAGGAACGCGGCGAGGACCGGCAGCGGGATCGGGGGCCCGGCGTGGACGCCGGGGATCGGCGAGTGGGCCGCGCCGGGGCCGGGCGACGCGAGCACCCCGGGGAGCACTTCCGGGAACCTCCACGGGACCATCGGCACCGGCCCGCTCACCGGCCCGTTCCGACCCGACGCCGGGCGCGCACGGCCAGTCCGGCCCCGATGGCCAGGAGAACCACCGCGAACGCGTTCCACGCCAGGTCGTAGGGAAGGAGGTCCACCCCGTACCGGATCCGGTGCACCCGCAGCACCTTGTGGTTGACCAGGCCGTCGAGGAGTTGGAAGGCGCCGGCGCCCGGGAAGAGGCCGGCCACCGCGTGGCCCCCGGACAGCGCGCCCCGCCGTCGCAGGTCGCACAGCAGGGTGAAGCCGGCGACGAGGGCGAGCAGTTCGGCGGTGTGCAGCAGCCCGTCCGACAGCAGGCCCACCGCCGGGGTGGAGCGGTCCCAGAAGTGGTGCCAGCCCGGGATCTGGTGGAAGACGATCTCGTCCACCGCCGCCATCAACCCCGCCCCGATCAACGCGCACACCCACAGGGAGCGACGCGGGCGCACGGATTCGGCGGGGGCGGAACGGGAGCTGTCTCTTATACACGTCTGACGCTGCTGACGAAGCTGCAA
>NZ_VKHS01001094.1 GCF_014141525.1 Streptomyces calidiresistens | reverse complement strand
GCGGGAGGGCCGATGACGGGGGAAGCCGGCTCGGGGAGCCATCCGACCAGCCTGGACGAGCGCGTGCTGCGGGAGATCGAACGCTCGCAGGGACCCATCGACCTCGACCTCGCCCGTCGTCTGCCCGGGGACCCGGCCGGCCGTCAACCCGTCCACACCGTCTACATGCCGGCCGACACGGTCCCCGACGATCCGGCGGGGGAGTGGGGGAGGGCGGCGCTGGAGTCGATGGACCGCCACGCCCCCGATCCGACGGTGTGGGAGGACCTGCTCGGCGCGGGTGTGGACGATCCCGCCGCCCTCGACGCGGCGGTGCGCGAGAAGCTCCGCCGCGAACCGGTGGAGGACCTGCGGATCGATTTCGAGGACGGCTACGGCATCCGGCCGGACGCGGAGGAGGACGCCCGGGCCCTCGCGGTGGGGCGCCTGCTCGCCCGCCTCGTGGCCGAGGGCACCGCTCCCCCCTTCCTCGGCATCAGGATGAAGTCCCTGGAGGCCCCGGACCGGCGGCGCGGGATCCGTACCCTGGACATCGTCCTCACGGCCCTGCACACCGCCGGTCCGCTCCCGCCCGGCCTGTTGATCACCCTGCCCAAGGTCACCCACCCCGCCCGGATCACCGCCATGGCGGAGTTGTGCGCGGCGCTGGAGGAGACCCGCGGCCTGCCGCACGGCACCCTGCGCTTCGAGGCGCAGATCGAGACGACGACGGCGGTGTTCGGCACGGACGGTCGCGTCACGCCACCGCTGCTGATCGACGCGGCGGGGGGACGCCTCGTCGGCCTGCACCACGGAACCTACGACTACACCGCCGCCTGTGGCGTGGCCGCCCACCACCAGGCCCCCGATCACCCGGCGGCCGAGCACGCCAAGGCGGTGATGCAGGTCGCCGCGGCGGGCACCGGGGTACGGGTCGTCGACGGTTCGAGCAACGTCCTGCCGGTCGGGGACACCTCCGCCGTACGGGCGGCCTGGCGCACCCACGCCCGCCTGGTCGAGCGCTCCCTGGCCCGCGGTTTCCACCAGGGATGGGACCTCCACCCGGGGCAACTGCCCACCCGGTACGCGGCGGTCTTCGCCTTCTTCCGCCGAGGGCTGACCCGCTCCGCCGAACGGCTGGCGGCCCGGACGGGTCGGGTGGAGACGGGTGTGCTGGAGGAACCCGCCACCGCCCGGGCCCTGGCCGATCACCTCCTGCGCGGGGTGGACTGCGGCGCGGTCCCGGGAGCGGAGGTCGAGGCGGCCTGCGGGATCCCCCTCCGCGAACTGGCCGAACTGGCGGGCCGGCCCACTCCGCCCTGACACCGGGGGCGTGCCCCGCGCGTCCGCTCCCGAACGCCCTCCCCGCACCCGGCGCACACCCCGTGGGGTGTGCGGGTCCCGGGCCCCGATCCGACCCGCGTCGAGGGCCATCGCGGTTCCCCGCCCCGGCC
>NZ_VKHS01001093.1 GCF_014141525.1 Streptomyces calidiresistens | reverse complement strand
CCCCGAACGACCCCACCCGGCCCCGTGACGCCGGGCCGTGCGGGGTGGTTCGGGACGGGACCCGCCGAAGCCGGTGTCAGTCCACCCGGCCGAGGATCAGCGGCCGGACGGGGTCGACCCCGTCCTCCGGCTCACCGATGGTCACCGCGCCGTTCTCCAACGCCTCCAGCGCCCGGGGGAACCGCTCGGGGGTGTCGGTGTGCAGGGTCAGCAGCGGGGCTCCCGCGGTGACCCGGTCACCGGGGCGGGCGTGCCACTCCACGCCCGCGCCCGCCTGCACCGCGTCCTCCTTGCGGGCCCGGCCCGCGCCCAGCCGCCAGGCGACCAGGCCCACGTCGTAGGCGTCCAGGCCCAGCAGGGTGCCGGTGGTCGGCGCGGTGACGGTGTGGGTCTCCCGGGCGGTGGGCAGCGGCGCGTCCGGGTCGCCGCCCTGGGCGGAGATCATGCGGCGCCACACGTCCATGGCCGAACCGTCGGCCAGGGCCCGCTCCGGGTCGGCGTCCGGGAGCCCGGCGGCGGTGAGCATCTCCCGCGCCAGGGCGACGGTCAGCTCCACCACGTCGGCCGGGCCGCCACCGGCGAGGACCTCCACCGCCTCGCGGACCTCCAGGGCGTTCCCGGCGGTCAGGCCCAGCGGGACCGACATGTCGGTGAGCAGCGCGACGGTGCGCACGCCGTGGTCGGTGCCCAGGCCGACCATGGTGGAGGCCAGCTCCCGGGCGTCGTCGAGGTTCTTCATGAAGGCGCCGGAGCCGACCTTGACGTCCAGCACCAGGGAGTCGGTGCCCTCGGCGATCTTCTTGCTCATGATCGAGGCGGCGATCAGGGGGATGGACTCCACGGTGCCGGTGACGTCGCGCAGCGCGTAGAGCTTGCGGTCGGCGGGGGCGAGGCCGGGCCCGGCAGCGCAGATCACCGCGCCGACGCGGTCGAGGATGTCCAGCATCTCCTCGTTGTCGAGGTCGGCGCGCCAGCCGGGGATCGACTCCAGCTTGTCGAGGGTGCCGCCGGTGTGGCCCAGTCCCCGTCCGGACAGCTGGGGGACGGCGGCGCCGCAGGCCGCCACGAGCGGGGCCAGCGGAAGGGTGATCTTGTCCCCCACGCCCCCGGTGGAGTGCTTGTCGACGGTGGGGCGGCTCAGGCCGGAGAAGTCCATCCGCTCGCCGGAGGCGATCTTGGCGGCGGTCCAGCGCGCGATCTCCTCGCGGTCCATGCCGTTGATCACGATCGCCATGGCGAGGGCGGCCATCTGCTCGTGGGCGACCGCGCCGCGGGTGTAGGCGTCGATGATCCAGTCGATCTGTTCGGGGCTCAGGGTGCCGCCGTCGCGCTTGGTGCGGATGATGCTGATGGCGTCCATGCTGCGATCCTCGTGCTTCCGGGTCGGGGCCCCTGCGCGGGGGCGTGCGGTGGGGCGTCGGACGCCGCGGGGGC
>NZ_VKHS01001092.1 GCF_014141525.1 Streptomyces calidiresistens | reverse complement strand
GGCGTCGAGAGCGTCGGGGGGGAGGGCACCGCTCCGCGCGGCACCTCCCGCCGGGGACTGCTGCTCCTGGTGGCCGGCTCGGCGACCGCCGCCGCCGGGGGAGCGGGGGTGCTGTTCGCCGGTCGGGCCCGTTCCGGGAGTGTCCCGGCGGAGGAGGGGGAGTCGCTGCTCATCGGCGTCCACGCCGACCTCACCGGCCCCGACGCCGTGGCGGGCCGTGCCCAGGAGGCGGGGGTGCGGCTGGCGGTGGAGGAGTTCGCCGGCCTGGTCCGCCTCCCCTTCGACGTGGACGTGCGGGTGGTCGACGACGGCGGCGATCCGCAGCGGGCCGCCGCGGCGGCCCGGGAGCTGGGGGCCGACCCGGCGGTGCGGGCGGTGATCGGGCCCACCGGCGAGGCGTCGGCCCGTCCGGCCGCCGAGCAGTACGCCCGGGCGGGTGTGCCGTTGCTGGCGCTCTCCCCGGCCGAGTTCCCCACCGGCGACACGGCCTACCGGACACTGCTGCACGCCCGCCCCGACACCGCCGCCCAGGCGCTGGCGGTGGTCCACCGGCTCAACGAGGAGCCGGGCGTGCGGCGGGTGGGACTGGTGGACGACCGGGCCGCCGAACCGATCAGTGGCATCGCGGTGCGGGCCGTCACCGGAGCCCTGGACCGCGACCGGATCACCCCCGTACCGCGGGTGCTGCCGGTGGGCGCGGACGATCCGGCGGGCACGGCGGCCGGATTGCTCGCCGAGGGCGTCGACGCGGTGGTGCACGCGGGTCGGGCCGACGCCGTGGCCGCGCTGGCGATCGCCCTGGCCGAGGCCGGTTTCACCGGCCCCCGGATCGCCGGTGAGGCGGCCCTGCGGGAGGAGTTCCCCCGGGCGGCGGGGGAGGCCGCCGAGGGGTGGTTGGTGGTCGCCTCCCGCATCGATCCCGCGCGGACGGCGGACGCGGTGGGATTCACCACCGTGTTCCGCAAGCGGTTCGACGAGGAACCCGGTCCCTGGGCCGCCGAGGGGTACGACGCCGCCCGCCTGGTGGTGGAGACGGTGCGGCGGATGGGGACGGGGACACCACCGGACCGCGAGATGCTCCTCACCCGACTGCGCTCGGGTCGGCTGAGGGGGGTGGCCAAGCCGCTCGCCTTCGCCGCCGACGGCCGGCTCGCGGCCGGTGGCGAGGGGGCGTACTGGTACGAGGTGCGGGGCGGGGAGTTCCACTACCTGGGGAAGGCACCCATGGCGGAGGTCTGAGCCCGGTCCCTCCGGCGAGCCCCGGGGCCGTCCCGCTGTTCTCGACACAACGAGAACATGTTCCTATGATCGCCCGTCACGACCACCCGACCGGCGGTCGTGACGGGTGCCCGATGGGCCCCGGTCGGAACCGAACGGCAGGGAGAGCGGATGGACGCGGGGACCGGCGGGGGCACGGGGGCGGGCACCGCCCCGG
>NZ_VKHS01001091.1 GCF_014141525.1 Streptomyces calidiresistens | reverse complement strand
GCCCGCACCCGACCCCCGTGCCACACTCGTGCCATGCGTGTCTACCTCGGTTCCGATCACGCCGGCTACGAGCTCAAGAACCACCTCGTCGACTGGCTCACCCAGCACGGGCACGAGCCCGTGGACTGCGGTCCGCACATCCACGACCCGCAGGACGACTACCCGCCGTTCTGCCTGCGCGCCGCCGAGCGGACCGCCGCCGACCCCACCTCCCTGGGCATCGTCATCGGCGGGTCCGGCAACGGCGAGGCGATCGCGGCGAACAAGGTCACCGGAGTGCGCTGCGCCCTCGCCTGGAGCGAGGAGACCGCCCGTCTGGGCCGCGAGCACAACAACGCCAACGTGGTGAGCATCGGCGCCCGCATGCACACCGAGGACGAGGCCACCTCCTTCGTCGCGGTCTTCCTGGCCACCCCGTACTCGGCCGAGGAGCGCCACACCCGCCGCATCGAGATGCTCGCGGCCTACGAGACCGAGGGCGTCATGCCCCCCGTGCCCGAACACCACCCCCGGCAGGACTGATGCCCGAGGGACACACCATCCACCGGCTGGCCGGCCGGCTCGGCGAGCGGTTCGGCGGCCGGTCGGTGCGGGTGGACAGTCCCACCGGCCGTTTCGCCGACGGCGCCGCCCTCGTCGACGGTCACCGCCTGACCGCCACGGAGGCGCACGGCAAGCACCTCTTCCTCTCCCTCACCGCCCCGGGCGCCGGGCCCGGGGCGGGCACCCCCGCCGTGCCCACCGCCACCCGCATCCTCCACGTCCACCTCGGCCTGTACGGCTCCTTCCGCCTGCACCGGGGTCCCGCCGGCGAGCCCGAGGGACAGGTGCGCCTGCGGTTGGCCACCGAGGAGGACCACGCCGTGCTGCGCGGCCCCCGGGTGTGCGAGCTGATCACCCGGGGCGAGAAGCAGGAGTTCCACCGCTCGCTGGGGCCCGACCCCCTGCGCACCGACGCCGACCCGGAGCGGGCCTTCGCCCGCATCTCCCGCAGCCGGGTCCCCGTCGCCGCCCTGCTGATGGAACAGCGGATCCTCGCCGGGGTCGGCAACGTCTACCGGACCGAGGTGCTGTTCCGCAACGGCGTCGATCCCCACCTGCCCGGGCGCGAGTTGGACCGGGAGCGCTGGGAGGCGATCTGGCGCGACCTGATCCTCCTGATGCCCGAAGGGGTGCGAACCGGCCGGATCGACACGGTACGGCCCGAGCACACCCCCGAGGCCATGGGACGACCCCCGCGCCGGGACGACCACGGCGGCGAGGTGTACGTCTACCGGCGCCTCCACCAGCGCTGTTTCCTGTGCGGCGAGTGGATCAGGGCCGAGGAGATGCGGGGCCGGAACCTCTTCTGGTGTCCCGGGTGCCAGAAATCCTGAGCCCGTCCGCACCCACCCGGGTCCCCGCCCGGCGACCCCCGCGGCGCACCGTTCTCCCGC
>NZ_VKHS01001090.1 GCF_014141525.1 Streptomyces calidiresistens | reverse complement strand
GGGCCGGGGGTGGCGGAGGGGTCGCGGGCGATCCCGCGCAGGGACCCGGCTCCCGCCCGGCTCCCCCTCACAGATGGACGACGGGGCAGGTCAGCGTCCGTGTGATGCCCGGCACGCGCTGTACCTCGGCGACCACCAGGCGGCCCAACTCGTCGACGGAGTCCGCCTCGGCCCGCGCGATCACGTCGTACGGGCCGGTGACGTCCTCCGCCTGGAGGACGCCGGGCAGTTTGGAGATGACATCGGCCACGGTGGACGCCTTGCCCACTTCGGTCTGAATCAGGATGTACGCCTGTACCACGGGTCCTCCAGGGCGGCTTCGAGGATCGGGGCGCTACCGTAGCGCGTCATGACCTGCGGCAGGGAGTTGTCGGGGCCGCCGGGCACCACAGGTTGACCCGATGGCCGGAGACGAGACATGAGGAGAGCGGAGTGAAGGGCACCGTGGGCGAGCTGGGCGAGTTCGGGTTGATCCGGGAGCTCACCGCCCGGATCAGCGACGCACCCGCCGTGCGGCTGGGCCCGGGAGACGACGCCGCGGTGGTCGCGGCGCCGGATCGGCGCGTCGTCGCCACCACCGACATCCTGGTGGAGGGCCGGCACTTCCGCCGCGACTGGTCCACCGCCTACGACGTCGGCCGCAAGGCCGCCGCGCAGAACCTGGCCGACGTGGCCGCCATGGGGGCCTCCCCGACCGCCCTGCTGCTCGGCCTGGTGGTTCCGGCGGAACTCTCCGCCACCTGGCCGCTGGAGCTGATGGACGGCATCCGGGACGAGTGCCGCGTCGCCGGCGCGGGCGTGGCGGGGGGCGACGTGGTCCGGGGCGCGACGATCACCGTCTCGATCACCGCGCTGGGGGACCTGCGCCACCGCGAGCCGGTCACCCGCTCCGGGGCCCGCCCCGGCGACGTGGTCGCGGTCAACGGCTGGCTGGGCTGGTCGGCGGCCGGCTACGCCGTCCTGGCACGCGGGTTCCGCTCCCCCCGCGCCTTCGTGGAGGCCCATCGCCGCCCCGAACCGCCCTACGCGGCGGGTCCCCTGGCCGCGGAACTCGGTGCCACCTCGATGACCGACGTCAGCGACGGCCTGCTGGCCGAC
This sequence comes from Streptomyces calidiresistens, assembly GCF_014141525.1. GTDB lineage: Bacteria > Actinomycetota > Actinomycetes > Streptomycetales > Streptomycetaceae > Streptomyces > Streptomyces calidiresistens. Next base: position 341 of record NZ_VKHS01001090.1, on the reverse strand, counting down.
CTGGGACACATCGCCCGGGCCAGCCACGTGCGCATCAACCTGCGCTCCGCCGCGCTGGACGTGCCCGCGCAGATGTCCGACATCGGCAACGCCGTCGGCGTGGACCCCCTGCAGTGGGTGCTCACCGGGGGAGAGGACCACGCCATCGTCGCCACCTTCCCGCCGCACACCAAGCTGCCCGCCCGGTGGAGGCGCATCGGCGAGGTGCTGCCCCCCACCGCCCCTCCGGCCGTGACGGTGGACGACGCGCTCTGGGAACGTGCCGGGGGATGGGACCACTTCAACACCCCCGAGGAGGCACTGTGAGCCCGTCACGCCCCGGCCCCGAGCCGGTGTCCGTC
>NZ_VKHS01000109.1 GCF_014141525.1 Streptomyces calidiresistens | reverse complement strand
CCACCCCACCGGCCGGCGACCCCGCCTCCCGCGGTGCCCCCCGCCGGTGCCGTTCCGCTCACGAAGCCGGCGGCCGACGGCGGTGCCCGCTCCGGCGGGGACACGCCGCCCCCGCCGGACACCCCGGCGCCCGCGTCCCGGCGGATGCGCCAGGTCGCCTCCGAACTCGACGAGCTCGACGACTGGCTGCGCGGCGGGGACCAGCGGTGACCCCCCGGCTCCTGGCCGGCCGCTACCAGCTCACCGAACCGCTCGGCAGGGGCGGCATGGGGGAGGTCTGGTCCGGCCGCGACACCGCCCTGGGTGGTCGGCGGATCGCCGTCAAGCTGCTGCACTCCGACCGCCTGGCCGCCGTCACCGGCGCCATCGAGCCCGAGGAGTTGCGCCGCCGCTTCCTGCGCGAGGCCCGGGCCACCGCCCGCCTGGACCACCCCTCGCTGGTCGCCGTGCACGACGCGGGGGCCGAGGCCGACTGGCTCTATCTGGTCATGCAGCTCATCGAGGGCTCCAACCTCGCCGCCCACCGGGCCGAGAACGAGCCCTATCCGTGGTCGTGGACCGTGGCCGTCCTCGCCCAGCTCACCTCCGCGCTGGTCGCCGTGCACAGCGAGGGAATCGTGCACCGGGACCTCAAGCCCGGCAACGCGATGGTCCGCCCCGACGGCCGGGTCACCGTGCTCGACCTCGGCATCGCGGCGGTCCGCGAGGACGAGGACACCCGACTCACCCGCACCGGCACCCTGCTGGGCACCCCTCTGTACATGGCGCCCGAGCAGGCACTGGGCGGGACCCCCGCCGGCCCCCGGGCCGACCTGTACGCGCTGGGTGTGATCGGTTACGAACTGCTCACCGGTCGGGTGCCGTTCACCGCGCCCAACGCCACGGGCCTGCTCTACCGCAAGATGCACGAGGACCCCGAGCCCGCCGCCTCGCTGCGCCCGGACGCGCCCGCCGAACTGCCCCGCCTGTTGCACCGGCTGCTCGACCGCGACCCCGAACGCCGTCCCGCCGACGCGCACGCCCTCTTCGCCGAGCTGGAGCCGCTGCTCGGGCGGGCCGACCCGGAGGCGCCGCCGGGCGCGGCCGTGCAGATGGATCCCACCCGCCCGTTCCGCCGCCCCCTGGCCCCCTGGCCGCCGGTGCGGCCGGCCGGCGGGCCGCACCCGGACCCGGAGCTGGCGGCCACCATCGGCGAGGTCAAGCGTCTTCTGACGACCGGGGACTACACCCGGGTCGCGGAGCTGCTCAGCCACGCGGTGCCGATGGCCACCGCCCGGCACGGTGCCTCCTCCCGGGTGGTGCGCTCGCTGCGCAAGCAGTACGCCACCACTCTGCTGGACATCGGCCAGTACGGTCGCGCGCTGCCGGAGATCCGGCGACTGCTGCACGACCTGGCCACCGATCTCGATCCCCGCGATCCCGTGCTGGCACAGTTGCGCGAGGACGAGCAGCTGTGCGTGCAGCGGCTGCGCGGCGGCGTGCGCTGATCGGGAGGGCGCCCGCGCCGGGGCCCGGCGGGTGCGGGAAAGCCGAGGGGCCGGGAGTCCCGGCCCCTGCCATGGCTCCGCCGGCTGGATTCGAACCAGCACTACAAGGATTCAAAGTCCTGCGGGCTACCGGTTACCCCACGGCGGATCGCAGCACAGACCCTACCCGAGGTCGGCATCGCGGCGCGCCGCCGTCCCCGGACCTCCACCGGGTCACCCGAAAAGGGGTCGACAGGCGGTCGTAGTCTGGTGTCCATGACGGAAACGGGGGTGGAGCCGCGCGGCGTTCCCGCGCGCGCTCCCGGGGCAGGGGAGGGCCCCGCCCGGCCGCCGTCGGGGTTCCTGTGGTGGCCCCGGCGGCGCAGCGCGCTGCTCGACTCCTGCCTGGCACTGCTCTCCGCCGCCGAGTGCGCCGCCCAGGGCATCGTCTTCGCCGGCCGCGCCGGTCTGCCGACGCTCCCGGTCATGGCGCTGGGCGCTCTCGCCGGGTCGCTGCTGGTCCTGCGCCGCCGTTCCCCGGTGGCCGTCATCCTGATCGCCATCGCGGTGCTCCCCGCCCAGATGGGCTGGGTGATGGCCTCCATCGGCCTCTACACCCTCGCCACCTCCGAGGTGCCGCGTCGGGTGGTCGCCTCCTTCGCCTGCATGGTCGGGATGGGCTCCATCCTGGTCTCCGTCCTCTCCCTGGACGGCGGCGACCTGTATCGCGAGCAGGGGTTGCCCACCTGGTTCACGCTGCTGGTCTCGACGATGTTCGCGATGCTGACCGTCTTCCCGCCGGTCCTGTTGGGCCTGTACGTGCGGGCGCGGCGCCGGCTGGTGGAGTCGCTGCGCGAACGCGCCGACGGTCTGGAGCGGGAACTGGCGCTCCTCGCCGAACGGGCGGGGGAACGGGCCGAATGGGCACGCCGCGAGGAGCGCACCCGGATCGCCCGGGAGATGCACGACGTGGTGGCCCACCGCGTCTCGCTGATGGTGGTGCACTCGGCGGCGCTGGGTGTCGTGGTGCGGGAGGACCCGGAACGGGCGGCGGAGAACGCCGCCCTCATCGGTGACATGGGTCGCCGGGCGCTCACCGAGTTGCGCACCATGCTGGGCGTGCTGAGGGCGGACGAGACGACGGCGAACGGCGGGGCGATCCCCGCGCCGGGCCCGGGGGCCGGGTCCGGTGTCGAACCCGCCCCGGCCCCGGGCCGCCGCTCGGTGCCGGCGGCCGGCGGCGCCCCGGACTCCGACCCCCGCGCCGGGGACGACGGTCCCGGCCCCGACCGGTCCGGGGGGAGGTCCCTCCCGGCTTCCGGGGGTGGCGCGGCGGCGGGCGGGCCGGCCGGCCCGCGTCCCGACGGGCGGGAGCCGGGCGGCGCCCGGGTGGATTCGGGCGGTCCCGTCGATCCGGCGGACGCCGGGCCCCGCCTGCGCGACCTGGCCGACCTGGTGGAGCAGTCCCGGGCGGCGGGCATGGAGGTGCGGCTGTCGGTGGAGGGGACCGTGCGCGAGCACCCACCGGTGGTGGAGAGCACCGCCTACCGGGTGGTCCAGGAGGCGTTGACCAACGTGCACAAGCACGCCGCCGGCGCGTCCACGGTGGTGCGGGTCGCGCACCGCGAGGAGGAACTGGCCGTGCAGGTCCGCAACGGACCGCCGCCGGACACCCCCGGAGCCGATCCCGTGCTGCCCAGCGGCGGCAACGGCCTGGTCGGCATGAGGGAGCGGGTCAAGGCCCTGGGCGGGGGGTTCGTCTGCGGGGTCACCCCCGAGGGGGGCTTCCGGGTCTCGGCCATGCTGCCGGACCGGGCCGGTCGGCCGGTGCGCTGACCGATCGGCGCGAGCGCTTTCCCTTCTCCTGTTCACCGATCCCGGAGGCCCGGAGGACGAAGAGGGCGAAAGGGGGGGCGCCGCAAGAGGGGTGAAGAGGGTGGGAACTTCTTCCGGCTCCCGATGGCGACCCGCCGGCGACCGCCCCCGATGACGGCCCCGAGAGCGGCCCCGACGGCGGACGCGCCGGCGACGGCGCTCCCGGGACCGGTGGGCCGGCACGGCGATCACACCTCCCCTGCCGGTGGTTCCTCCCCGGGGGAAGCCGAGGAGACGGATTCTCCGGAGCCGGGGCGAGCCGATGCCGTTCCTTCCCCTCTTCACCGGGCTCGTGGGGCCCGTCGACTTCATCGGGAACGGGATGACCGTCCCGGCGGCCCCGCTCCCGCCCACGGCTCGGCGGGGGATACGGTCGAGGGCGTGTCGTGCCCGTTTCCCTCCCTTCCGTCCCCGCCCGGCGCCCCGGACGCCGTCGCCGCCCCGGACGCCGTCCGCGCCGGGCCCGCCGACTCCCCGGCCGTTCCGTCGCAGCCCCCCTCCCGGGCCGCCGGCGCGACACCGCCGACCCCGGATCGGGCTTCGGATCCGGCGCCGGCCGGCGCCGGGTGCCCGGCCGCGTCCCCGGTACCCGAACTGTTCGGCCCGGGGTTCGCGGCCGACCCCTACCCCGCCTACGCCCGGCTGCGGGAGAGCGCCCCCGTGCACCGGGTGACGCTGCCCAGCGGTGTCTCCGCCTGGCTCGTCACCCGCTGGGAGGACGCCCGGCGCACCCTGGCCGACCCGCGACTGAGCAAGAACCCCGATCGGCACGGCCCGGCGGCGCACGAGCGCGGCCGGGTCGGCATCCCGGGGGAGCGCGGCGCGAACCTGATGACCCATCTGCTCAACATCGACCCGCCGGACCACACCCGGCTGCGCCGCCTGGTCTCCGCCGCCTTCACCCCGCGCCGGGTGGCTGCCTTCGCGCCGAGAGTGGAGGAATTGACCCACCGTTTGATCGACGGATTCGCGCCCCGGGGCTCGGCCGATCTCATCCACGAGTTCGCCTTCCCGCTGCCCATCTACGCCATCTGCGACCTGCTCGGGGTCCCGGAGGAGGACCACGACGACTTCCGCGACTGGGCGGGGATGATGCTGCACACCGCCGGCCGGCGCGGCGGGGTGGGCCGGGCGGTCAAGCGGATGCGGACCTACCTCTCCGAACTCATCGACCGCAAGCGGGCCGAGCCGGGCGACGACCTGATCACCGCCCTCATCCGGGCCTCGGACCACGGCGAGCACCTCACCGGCGAGGAAGCCGCCGCAATGTCCTTTATTCTCCTCTTTGCCGGTTTTGAGACCACGGTCAATCTGATCGGCAACGGCACCTACGCCCTGCTGCGTCACCCGGATCAGTTGGAGTACCTGCGCGGTGTCGTGCGGGCGGGGGACGAGGCGGCCGTGGACCGCGCGGTGGAGGAGTTGCTGCGCTGGGACGGGCCGGTGGAGATGGCCACCTGGCGCTTCGCCCGCGAGTCGCTGACGATCGGTGGGCAACGCATCGCGGCAGGGGACCCGGTGCTGGTGGTGCTCGCCGCCGCCGATCGCGACCCCGCGCGCTTCCCGGCCCCCGATCGGCTGGACCTGACGCGTAGTGACCAACAACACCTGGGGTACGGTCACGGTATCCATTACTGCCTCGGGGCCCCACTGGCCCGCCTGGAGGGGCGTATCGCGTTGTCCGCACTGCTGACCCGCCTCCCCGACCTGCGACTTGCCGCGGATCCGGAGGAACTGCGGTGGCGGGGCGGACTCATCATGCGGGGGCTGCGGACCCTGCCGGTGGACTTCCGGCGCGAAACGGACCTCCCGGTCGGTAACGCTCCGTCAGTACTGTGATCTGCGCGTGATCCGTGCGGGATCGGCTTGTGATCCGCTCCCGGGTTTGGCTAGGTTCTGGCGTCAACCGCAACGGTGTTCGGCTCCGGGCGAGATCCCGGAGGCGATGCGCGCGGGGTCCGTGTGATTCCATCGAGAGGCCTTCGTCATGCTTTCCGGGTCCGGTCGTCATCGTCGCCCCCGTCAGGCCCCCGCTTTCCTGGTCGCCGCAGGCGTGACCGGCGCGGGCGCCGCGCTCCCTCTCCTCGGGGCCGGGGCGGCACAGGCGGTCGACGGTGAGACCTGGGACCGGGTCGCCCAGTGCGAGAGTGACGGCGAGTGGACCGCCGACACCGGCAACGGCTACTACGGCGGTCTGCAACTGCCGCTGAAGCTGTGGATCGAGTACGGCGGGCAGGAGTTCGCGGACACCCCGGACCTCGCGGGTCGCAGCCAGCAGATAGCCGTGGCCGAGCGCATCCTCGCCGACCAGGGCCCCGGCGCCTTCCCCGACTGCGCGCACAGCGGCGGCCTCCTGGAGGCCGTGCGCCAGGCGCGGGAGGCCGAGGCGGCGGCGGCCGAGCGGCAGGCCGAGGCGGAGAACGCCGCGCCCTCCCGGTCGCGTCAGATCTCCGGGATCGTCGACGACACCGGCAGCGGCGCCGGCCGTCTGTCGCTCGCCGGCACCGAATCCTCTGTCGAGGACCGGGAGTCGACCGGGACCGGGGCGGAGACCTCCACCGGCGGTCGGCACCGCGGCGCCCCCGACCCGAACGAGGCCGAGCGGATCGACGAGCCCGCCTCCGGCCGGCACGCCGCCGACCGCGACACCGAGGACACGGAGCGGGGCACCGGGGAGCGGGGCGGCACCTCCGACCGCACGCCCGGCGACCGCGGGGAGACCGGCGGGACGGGCGACACCGACACGACGGACCGGACCGGGACCGGCGAGGGGAACGGCCGGGGTTCCGGGAACGCGGGCAGCGGCAAGGGCGGCAAGGACGCGTCCGGCGACACGGAGGGGGCCGTGGAGGACCCCGCGGCGTACGAGGTGCTGCCGGGCGACTCGCTGGTGAGCATCGCCGACCAGCAGACCGTGGAGGGCGGTTGGAACGCCCTGTACCGGGCGAACGAGACCCTCATCGGCTCCGACCCCGACCGGATCGTGCCCGGCCAGGTGCTCAGCCTGGACACCTCGGGAGTGGTCGGCGCCTCCGGCAAGGCGGCGGAGGCCGACCTCGACGACCTCGGGGCGGACCTCGACGACGAGGACGCGGCCGGCGGCGCGCAGGGCTGACCCTCCGGCACCGGCGGGCCGGGTCCCGCCGGTGCGGGGCGCCCGACGGCTCCCGTGCGGCTCCAACCGGCCCCTCCCGGTTCCCCGGGAGGGGCCGTGTGCGTTCCGCGCGCCCCGGCGTCCCCGTGGGCCCTCCGGGCCCGTCCCGCCGGGGTGCCCCGCCACACCGGTGCGGCGGTCCGCCGGCACCGGCGCGCGGGGTCGGGGGCGCGGAGCCTCCGCGGATCGGTCGATGCCCCGACCGCGCCGGGCGCATCGACTCCCGTCCACCCCGGCGATATCGGATTGATTGTCCGTTTTGTGGGGATGCTGTGCGGGGCGAAGAGGTGAGGAAAAGTCAGTTTCCGGGCATCTTCCGGCGTTCGGGTCGATGGGCCTTTTGTGACGATATGGCAGCCCGGTGGTGCGCCGATCGTGTGACCATCGTCTCGTGGTAATACGGTTGTGGCGGGTGTGTCCCACTCCTCCGATTCGTCCGTGACCTGCGGTAACGATGCCTCGGCCCCGTCAAGCGACGCCCGTGACGCGATCTTGATTGTTCTTGAATCGTGATGCTCGCTGTGTCTAGTGTCGCCACGCTCGTTCCACAACGGGCGCCTCGGACCGCACGCCGAATCCTGCCGACGGTCCGGAGGTCATGCCGTCGTACGCGTCAGCACCGCAGGCAGGAGCGGGGGACCCAGGTAAGTCGCCGGTCCGGATCCCATCCGGAACGGCTCGGGGTGAAGCCGGCGAGGAGCGCGGAAGCGTTCCCCACCGGCCGGGCCACTCACCACGCCCGAACCCGACAGCTCACCTCGCAGGCGTTCGGTGAGAAGGAATCTCATGCTGTTCTCCGGCAAGGGTCGTCACCGTCGTCCCTCCAAGTCCACCCGTCTCGCCGTGGCCGCCGGTGTGACCGGCGCCGCCGTGGCCATCCCCGTCATCGGCGCCTCCTCGGCCTCCGCCGCGCCGGTCGCCACCTGGGACCGCGTCGCCCAGTGCGAGTCCGGCGGCAACTGGTCCATCAACACCGGCAACGGCTACTACGGCGGCCTGCAGTTCTCGCAGTCCAGCTGGGCCGCCGCCGGTGGCACCCAGTACGCCTCGCGGGCCGACCTGGCCAGCAAGGACCAGCAGATCGCCACCGCCGAGCGCCTGCTCGCCATGCAGGGCCCCGGCGCCTGGCCGCACTGCAGCGTGGTGGCCGGCCTGACCGCCGGTGGCCCCGCCGCCGAGGTCAACCCCAACGGCGGCCAGAGCCAGAACCAGAGCGCCCCGGCCCAGTCCGCCCCGCAGCAGCAGCCCCAGCAGTCGCAGCCGCAGCAGCAGCCGCAGCAGTCGCAGCCGCAGCAGAGCGCCCCCGCGGCCTCCGACTCCGGCCAGAAGGCCAGCCGCGGCGGCGAGCGCACCGCGACCGGCAACTACACCGTGGCCTCCGGCGACACCCTGCACAAGATCGCCACCGCCCACGGCACCACCTGGCAGAAGCTGTACGAGGCCAACAAGGACGTCGTCGGCTCCAACCCGAACCTCATCTTCCCCGGTCAGAAGCTGAACGTCTGATCGGGGACCCGATCACCGATCGGGACCCCGGGCCGATCGGGCACGGCCCCCGGGCGGAAACGCCCGGGTACCCGCCCGATCCCCTCCCGGTGCGGCGGCCCGCGACGGTCCGGCCGGACGTCGCGCTCCGCCGCACCGGGTTTTCTTCTCCTCGTAAACAAAAAGATGCTTTCCCGATCCGCCCCCTCCCACCTGCGGTGATTCCTCCGGGGGAGGGCGCGGAAGCGACCCGGCCGCGTCCGACGGGCGAGCCGGCGCGCCCCGGGGGGCCGTCGGCCCGATAGGCTGCGGACCGCTGGAGACCGACCACACGAAGGAGAACCTCGTGCCGTCCATCGACGTCGTCGTAGCCCGGGAGATCCTCGACTCGCGAGGCAATCCCACCGTCGAGGTCGAGGTCGGCCTCGACGACGGCAGCACGGGCCGCGCCGCGGTGCCCTCCGGCGCCTCCACCGGCGCCTTCGAGGCCCTGGAACTGCGGGACAAGGACCCCGAGCGCTACAACGGCAAGGGCGTGGAGAAGGCCGTCCTGGCCGTCAGCGACCAGATCGGCCCCGAACTGCTGGGCTACGACGCCTCCGAGCAGCGCCTGATCGACCAGGCCATGCTCGACCTGGACGCCACCCCCGACAAGTCCTCCCTGGGCGCCAACGCCATCCTCGGCGTTTCCCTCGCGGTCGCCCACGCCGCGTCGGTCTCCGCCGACCTCCCCCTCTTCCGGTACCTGGGGGGCCCCAACGCCCACCTGCTGCCGGTCCCGATGATGAACATCCTCAACGGTGGGTCGCACGCCGACTCCAACGTGGACATCCAGGAGTTCATGATCGCCCCCATCGGCGCGGAGTCCTTCTCCGAGGCGCTGCGCTGGGGCGCGGAGGTCTACCACAAGCTCAAGTCCGTGCTCAAGGAGCGCGGCCTGAGCACCGGTCTGGGCGACGAGGGCGGCTTCGCCCCCGACCTGGGCTCCAACCGCGAGGCCCTGGACCTGATCCTCGAGGCGATCAAGGGCGCCGGCTACACCCCCGGCCAGGACATCGCCCTCGCCCTGGACGTCGCCGCCTCCGAGTTCCACAAGGACGGCTCCTACGAGTTCGAGGGCCGCTCCCGGACCGCCGAGGAGATGACCGACTACTACGCCGAGCTGGTCGACGCCTACCCGCTGGTCTCCATCGAGGACCCGCTGTTCGAGGACGACTGGGACGGCTGGGCGAAGATCACCGCCCGTCTGGGCGAGCGCGTCCAGCTGGTCGGTGACGACCTGTTCGTCACCAACCCCGAGCGGCTCCAGCGCGGCATCGACGGGAAGATCGCCAACTCGATGCTGGTCAAGGTCAACCAGATCGGTTCCCTGACCGAGACCCTGGACGCCGTCGAGCTGGCCCACCGCAACGGTTACACCTGCATGATGTCCCACCGCTCCGGCGAGACCGAGGACGTCACCATCGCCGACCTGGCCGTCGCCACCAACTGCGGCCAGATCAAGACGGGCGCCCCGGCCCGCTCCGAGCGCGTGGCCAAGTACAACCAGCTGCTGCGCATCGAGGAACTGCTGGAGGACGCCGCGGTCTACGCCGGCCGCAGCGCCTTCCCGCGCTTCCGCCCGCAGGGCTGACGCCCCGGCGCCCCCGCCGCCTGTCGCCGTCCCGTCCCCGGTCACCGTCCCGTACGGTGGCCGGGGACGGCTGTTCGGGTCGTTCGGAACGCCGAGGGACGCCCGAGGGGATCGGGGACGTCCGGGGACACCGACGGAGGAGGAGCGGGTGGCCGAGGGACGGGGCAGGTTCTCCACCGGCAGGTTCTCCACCACCACCCGCATCAAGGTGCTGGGTGAGCAGGCCGCCGCCCGGGTCTACCGGGCGCAGAGCCGACGCCTGCGCCGCCCCGCCCGTCGGGGCCGGCTCACCGGCCGGGCGGCCCTGTTGGCCCTGGTCGTCTGCTCGTTGGCGGTGGCCCTGGCCTATCCGCTGCGCCAGTACATCTCCCAGCGCTCGGAGATCGCCGAGCAGGAGCGCCTGGCCGAGGAGGCCCGCGAGCGCGTCGAACAACTCCGCGACGAGAAGGCCCGCTGGCAGGATCCCGCCTACGTCGAACAGCAGGCCCGTCGCCACCTGCACTGGGTGCGGCCCGGCGAGTACGGCTTCGTGATGCCCGACGCGGCCGACACCACGGATGGGGCGGAGCGCGCCGATCGCGGTCGCGGCGCCGTGGCCCGCCCCTGGTATGACAACCTCTGGGACGGCGTGGACCGCGCCGACCGGTCCCGCTGAGCGCACCGGAGCCCGTCGCGGCCCGTCGCGACCCACAGGAGCCCGCGGAACCGGGGGCGGCCCGTCGCGGCCCGTCGCGGGCCGTCGGAACGATCGAGGAGACACCCCACCCGCCATGCAGAGCCCACC
>NZ_VKHS01001089.1 GCF_014141525.1 Streptomyces calidiresistens | reverse complement strand
CCCCCACCCCCTTCACCGGACGGCCCCGGCGCCTTTCCCGCCGGGTCCCTCCGCGGGACGGACTCGGCGGCTCACGCCGCCGGCGGCCGACGCGAGCCCCGGGAAACCGACCTGCCGGTCAGGCCCGGCGCGGGCACCCGCCGGGACCATCCGGGCCGGGGGACGGGGCCCGACGCCGGACGCCCGGCGGGTGCGGGAGGCCCGTCGGGCCCGACGGGCCTCCCGGAGTCCGCCCCACCGCACCACCCCGCGGCCGATCCGGCCCGTCGGCCCTCCCGCGGGACCGCCACGGTCCCCGACGGGGCCGGTCCGCCCGCCGGCCCCGATCCCAACGGAACCACCAGCCAGCGCCCGGCGACCGGGGACCACGACACCGTCCGGGCCGAGGAAGAGGAGTTCAGTGCCGTCTGATGTGCTGTCCCCACCAGCCCTGACCAGCGCCGTCGTCCCCCGATCCGACCTGTTGATCCCCTCCCACGTCGTCGAGCGCCGCGACGCCACCGGCCGCGTCGCCCAGCGCGGGGTGCTCGGTGCCCTCGACGTGCGCGGCACCGAGTCCGGCCACGTGCTGCGGCACCAGCGGATCGCCGAGGAGGAGGTGGACCGCCAGAGCCGCCTGCTGAGCGCCCGGCGCGACTCCGGCGACGGCGCGGCGTCGTCCCCCGACCCGCTGTTGCTGGCAGCCCCCGACCTGGACACCTTCCGCGAGTGCATCGAGCTGACCTCCGCGGGCACCCCCGACGCGGTGCTCCCCACCCCCGACGCCGGGGAGGTGCTGCTGTGGACCTGCGACCGGCGCTGGAGCGCGGCCCCCCCGCCCCTGGGACCGGTCCTCCTGGCCGACGGCCACCACCGGCTGGAGGCCGCCCGGCGGATGGGCCGCACCCGGCCGGGGCGGGAGCCGGAGCGCCTGCCGGCCCTGGTCGTCGATCACCGCAACCACCCCCTCACCCTGGCGGCCACCCATCGGGTGGTGCCCGGCCTGGACCCCCACCGGGCGGTCGGTACCGCGCGGCGGTTCGCCCGGGTGCGCCCCCGTCCCCGTGGCACCTATCCGCCCCCGCCGCGCGGCAGCTTCCTGCTCACCGGCGCGGGCCGCACCTGGGAACTGGCCGGTATCTCCACCTCCCTGCTCGCGGGCCGCCTGCGTCGGTTCCCCGCCGAGTGGGCCGAGCTGGACGCCGCCGTCAGCGACCACGTGCTCATCCCCGCCCTCTGCGAGGACCAGGGCATCGACCCCACCCCGCGCTACACCACCCGGCTGCCCGGACCGGGCGAGGCCGGTCTGGTGCTGCCGCCCCCCACCTGGAACCAGATCTGGGCCGGGGCCGCCAGCGGGGCCGGCATGCCGACCAAGAGCACCTGTCTGGGGCCCGGCCCCCTGCCGGGACTCCTCGACCACCTGGGCTGACCACCCCGCCGCGCCCACCGTCGCGGCCC
>NZ_VKHS01001088.1 GCF_014141525.1 Streptomyces calidiresistens | reverse complement strand
GGGCCGCCGGCTTCCGGGGGCGGGGGCCGACCCGCCCTCACATGCCGTCGAGACCGCTGCCGCACCCGGGAGTGCCGGGGGTCCCCCTGCCGTCGCCCCCCGACCGCTCCCGGCTCCCGTGCTCCACGCACGCTCCGGGGCTCGCGGGGAGGCGCACATCGGTGTCCTCGCGCCGGTTGAGGTCGGCCAGCAGAGCCTCCGCCTGCGTCTCCTCGATCCGGGCCCGCCGCGTCTCCCCCATGCCGCGCAACGCCGCCGCCAGGGAGTGGCGCTGCTCGGCCACCACCACCGGGTCGAAGGGCTGCTCGGCACTGTGCGCGAGGGCCCGCTCGGCCCACCGCGCCGCCTCGGCGTACTCCCCCACCCGCAGGTGGTAGCCGGCCAGGGCGCCCGCCGCGGTGGTCCGGCCGTGCGGCAGACGGGCGCCGGCGTAGCTCTCGCTCAGCAGGCGGTGCGCCTCATCCCACTCGCCGAGCAACATCCGGCAGCGACCGAGGTTGTTGAGCACCATCGTGCGCAGCGCCTCCAGGCCCGGGCGGGTCGCCTCCTCCAGGGCCCGCTCACCGACCCGGACGGCGAGTTCGACCCGGCCGGACATCGCCAGGCAGGCCACCAGGGCGCTGGTCGCCGCCACCGCCTCCAGGTCCTCCCCCAGCGCGCGGAGGCGGTCGATCCCCCGGGTCAGCAGTTCCACCCCGCGATCACCCTCCCCGCGCCGGCCGTGCACCTTGCCCAACTGCACCAGGGCGGCGGCCCGGGAGTGCTCGTCGCCGGTGCGTTCGGCGACCATGAGGGCCAGGCCGTTGAGCCGGCGCTGCGCCCGCCAGGCGAAGCGGATGCCGAAGTAGGTCTCCAGCGCCCGGGCCGCCTCGGCCGCGAAGCCGGAGAGGGGACGGCCGGCGAGCTCGTCCCCGGTGTCGAAGGCGGGGGAGGCCAGTTGACCGGCCAGGGCCAGCACCCCCTCCAACTCCCCGTCCGCCCAGGGCAGGGACTCCGAGGGGCTGGTGAACAGCCGCCCGCGGGGGAAGCGGTCCACCCCGGCGTGGTAGCGGTTGCGCACCACGGCCGGCAGGGCGAGCGGCAGGTTCACCCGGTACAGGGAGCCGAGGTACCACTGGGCGAGGCCCGCCAGAGGGGCCCGGTGGGTGGGTCCGGCCGGCTCCCCGTGGGGGGCGGGAAGGGCCCCGTCGGGATCCGCGGCGGCAGGGGGCCCCGTTCCGGGCCGCCCGGCTCCCGCCCCGGCGTCGCCGGCCGGCCGGGGGCCGGGAACGCCCCCCGGCGCGAACCCGCTCTTGGCCGCGGCCTCGCGCAGCTCGCCCTGGATCGCGTAGCGGCCGGGGCCGGCGGGCACCAGGAGCCCGGTGGAGCGCAGGTGCTCCAGGGCGGCGGCGGCCTCACCGGGCGGGCAGTCCAGGAGCGCGGCGGCGGAGGCGGGGGTGTGGG
>NZ_VKHS01001087.1 GCF_014141525.1 Streptomyces calidiresistens | reverse complement strand
GCAGAAGGCGGCATACGAGAGAGCTCCAAGTCTCGGGGGCTTGGAGAGGTGTATAAGAGACAGGCACCGGCGTCCTCGGGCGGGGAAGCCCCGCCGGGGCCGGTGCGCGGGAAGGGGACGGTCTCCGCCGGTTCGGCGGGGACGTGCTCCGGACGGGGGGCGTCGTGCGCGGAGCGGGGCTCCGCGTCGTGCGCGGCGGACCGGTCGGGGTCCCCGACGCCGGTGGCGCGTCCGCTGGTTCCGCGAGGGCCGGCCTCCATCGCCTCATGCCCTCCCTACCCGCACGACGGATCACGCTTCCGAGTTTCCGACTGTTACCGGTGCAACATCGGCATGGCTCGATGATGGCACGGCGAAAGGGGCCGCCCCGGCCTCCGGAGCGACCCGATGCCATCACGTGATCAGGATGTGACCGACGGTTCGAGCAAAGCCCCGGCGGCGGCGGGGAGGTCCCCGCGCGCCGCGGCCGATCCGTCCAGCCACCGCACCCGGGCCTCCCGGCGGAACCAGCTGTCCTGCCGGCGGGCGAAGCGGCGGGTGGCGCGGACGGTCTCGGCGCGGGCCTCCTCCTCGGTGCACTCCCCCGCCAGCGCGGCGAGGACCTGTTGGTAGCCCAGGGCCCGGGAGGCGGTGCGGCCCTCCCGCAGCCCCTCGCCCTCCAGCCGGCGGACCTCGTCCACCAGACCGGCCCGCCACATGCGGTCCACCCGCTCGGCGATGCGGTCGTCCAGTTCGGGCCGGGGCACCCGGATGCCGATGTGCAGGGTCGGGTAGTGGGCGCGGTCCTCGTCCGGGCCGGGGAGACGACCGCTGAAGGTGCCGCCGGTGATCTCGATGACCTCCAGGGCCCGGACCACCCGACGGCCGTTGCCGGGCAGGATGGCCCGGGCGGCGGCCGGGTCGACGGTCGCGAGACGGGCGTGCAGGGCACCGCTGCCGACCGCCTCCAGCTCGGCCTCCAAACGGGCGCGGACCTCCGGGTCGGTACCGGGGAAGTCCAGCTCGTCCACGACACCCCGGATGTAGAGGCCGGAGCCCCCCACCAGGATCGGTACCCGTCCGGCGGCCAGCAGTCGGTCGATCTCGGCCCGGGCCAGCCGCTGGTACTCGGCGACGGTCGCGGTGCGGCGCACGTCCCACACGTCGAGCAGGTGGTGCGGCACACCTCCGCGCTCCTGCGGCGGAAGCTTGGCGGTGCCGATGTCCATGCCCCGGTAGAGCTGCATCGAGTCGGCGTTGACGATCTCGCCGCCCAGGCGGTGGGCCAGGGCGATGGCCAGGTCGGACTTGCCGGCGGCGGTGGGGCCGACGACGGCGACGACCCGGAAGAACTGCTCCACGACGGTGCCCCCTACGGTGTGGCCTACCCCGTGGCCCTCTGGCACTGTGAGGAGGAGCGTCCCACCGGCCCGGCGGACCCCGACGGCTCTGCGAGACCTGTCTCTTATA
>NZ_VKHS01001086.1 GCF_014141525.1 Streptomyces calidiresistens | reverse complement strand
GGGCGGCGGCGGGACCGGCCGGGGAACGCGCCGTCACGGCCGTTCCCGGGGTGGGGCTTGCTCGAACACGCGCTTAGGTTAGCCTAACCTCCATCCGAGCCGTTCGCGTGTTCGGTCACGGGACGGCGCCCGGGCGCCGTCCCGGACATCCGTGTACCACCCCGGAGAAGCAAGGTACCCCCGTGAAGACTTCCGCCAGAGCCCGCTCGGTGCCCCACCGCACCTCCCTCCTCCGCCGTTCCGCCCTGGCCGCCGGCGGCGTCCTGTGCGCCGGTGCCCTCCTGACCGCCTGCGGCGGGAACGACGACGGGACCCCGGGCGGCGCCTCCGCCGCCGGGGAGGACACGGAGGCCTCCGAGGGGGACTGGAGCTTCACCGACGACCGCGGCGTGACGGTGAACCTGGACGGCCCCCCGGAGACCGTGGTCGCCTTCGTCGGTGCCGCCGCCGCCCTGCACGACTACGGCGTGACGGTGGACGCCGTCTTCGGCCCGCTGGTGACCCCCGACGGCGAACCGGACGTCCAGGCCGGCGACCTGCCGGTGGACGAGGTGGAGTCGGTGGGCAGCGCCTGGGGCGAGTTCAACCTCGACGCCTACGCCGCCCTCGAGCCGGACCTGCTGGTCTCCACGATGTTCGTCGAGGACGCCCTCTGGTACGTCCCCGACGACAGCGCCGCGAAGATCGAGGGCCTGGCCCCCACCGTCGGCCTGTCCGTGGCCTCCCCCAGCACCGTCGTCGAGGCCATCGACCGGCACGCCGAACTGGCCGAGGCCCTGGGCGGCGACCTCTCCGCCGAGGCGGTGACCGAGGCGAGGGAACGCTTCGAGGCGGCCGCCGAGGATCTGCGGCAGGCCACCGAGGAGAACCCCGGCATCCGCGTGATGGCCGCATCCGGCTCCGCCGACCTGTTCTACGTCTCCGACCCCAAGGCGTCCCCCGACCTGTCCTACTTCGCGGAACTCGGCGTGGAGATGGTGGTCCCCGACGAGGCCCCGGCCGGCTTCTTCGAGGAGCTGAGCTGGGAGAACGCCGACCGCTACGACGCCGACATCATCCTCCTGGACGGTCGTACCGGAGTCATGCGGGCCGAGGACCTGGCCGACAAGCCGACCTGGGCGCAGCTGCCCGCCGTGCGGGCGGACCAGATCGCCCGCTGGACCACCGAGCCCCGGTACTCGCACGCCGGCTTCGCCCCGATCCTCGAGGATCTCGCCGAGGCCATCCGCAACGCCGAGCGCGTCGCCTGACGCGCCCCCTCACCGTCCCCGGTTCGCCGGCCCCTGTCACGGGGCCGGCGAAGGCCGTGCCGGCCGGGGACGGAACCGGCAGGACGCGAACGGCGCCGAGGTGCCCGAGCGGGACGGCGAGGGGACCCACCGGTGTCGGTGGGTCCCCTCGCCCCCGCCGGTCGGCGACGACGCGTCACCCCCCGGGAACGCCCCGCCC
>NZ_VKHS01001085.1 GCF_014141525.1 Streptomyces calidiresistens | reverse complement strand
GGAAGGGAGGGATCGGCGGGGACGCCCACGGCATCACAGGTGTCCAGCACGAGCTTGAGCAGTCCGGCCGTGGCGTCCGGGCCCACCAGGGGATTGAGGACGGTCGCCTTGAGCCACAGGCGTTCGGCTCCCGCCCCGTCCCGATCCGGCACCCGGGCCCGGCCCAGCACGGCGATCCCCCCGTGCAGCAGCCGACGTCGGATCACCGCGACCTCCTCGTCACGGGCCCCGACGGGTCGGAAGAGGACCGTGCTGATGGTCGGCTCGGCGTACAGCTCCAGCCGCGGCTCGGCGAGCACCTGCCCGGCCAACCGCTCGGCCGCGGCGCACGCGGCGTCGATCAGCGAGGCCATGCCCGAGCGTCCCAGCGCCCGCAGGGTGACCGCGACCTTCAGGATGTCGGGACGGCGGGTGGTGCGCAGGGAACGCCCCAGGAGATCGGGCAGGCCCGCCTCGGTGTCGTCCTCTGCGTTGAGGTAGGGGGCGCGGTGGTGCAGGGCCGCCAACCCGGCGGCGTCGGGGGCGGTGAGCAGTCCGGCCGCCGCCGGCTGCCACCCCAGCTTGTGGAGGTCGAGGGCGACCGTGTCGGCGCGTTCCAGCCCGTCCAGCAGTCCCCGGCGGGTGTCGCTGAACAGCAGGGGCCCCCCGTAGGCGGCGTCCACGTGCAGCCGGGCCCCCCGCGCCGCGGCGAGCCCGGCGACGGCGGGGAGGGGGTCCACCGCCCCGGTGTCGGTGGTACCGGCGGTGGCGACGACCAGGACCGGCTCGCCGTCCAGGGCGTCCAGCGTGCGGGCGAGCGCGGCCGGGTCGAGCACACCGCGCGGGGCGGGCACCGCGAGAGCGGGCGGGAGGCCGAGCAGCCAGGCGGCGCGGGGCACCGAGTGATGGGCGTTGGCGCCGTGGACCACCCGCAGCGGGCGGGTGTCGTCGGACCCCGCCCCGGCGCGCTCGCGGGCGAGGAGGACCCCGAGTTGGTTGGCCTCGGTGCCACCGGTGGTGACCAGGGCGTCCGGGTCCGGCCCGGTGGGATGGACGAGGGCGGCGAGCACCCGGGTCGTGCGGGCCTCCAGGGCGGAGGCGGCGGGAGCCTGGTCCCAGGAGTCCATGGAGGGGTTGAGGACGGAGGCCGCGAAGTCCGCGACCGCCGCCACGGCCAGCGGGGGGCAGTGCAGGTGGGCGGTGCACAGCGGGTCGGCCGGGTCGGCGGCGCCCTCCGCGAGGAGTCGCACCAGGGTGTGCAGGGCCTCCTCGGCGCCCCCGCCCTCCTCGGGCAGGACCGGCCCGCACCGGGCGGCGAGACGGTCGGCCACGGCCTCCGGTCCGCCGGAGGGCAGGGGCCCGCCGCGGGCGGCGGCCCCCTCCCCCAGCGCGGCCACGACCGTCTCCAGGAGCGGGCGCAGGGCGCGGGGGCCGGCGGTGCCGCCCGCCAACGGGGGCGGCGCGTCCGTGGGGG
>NZ_VKHS01001084.1 GCF_014141525.1 Streptomyces calidiresistens | reverse complement strand
AGCGGGAACGGCGGGGACCGGGAGGCGGGGTTCCGGATCGAACACGACTCGATGGGGGAGGTACGGGTGCCCGCGCGGGCCCGCTGGGGCGCGCAGACCCAGCGCGCGGTGGAGAACTTCCCCCTTTCCGGGCAGCGGCTGGAGTCCCCCCAGATCGCCGCACTGGCACGGATCAAGGCCGCCGCGGCGGTGGTCAACGGCCGGCTCGGGGTGCTGCCCGCCGACCTCGCCGACGCGATCGCCGCCGCCGCCCGCGAGGTGGCCGGGGGGCGGTGGGACGACCACTTCCCGGTGGACGTCTACCAGACCGGCTCGGGCACCTCGTCCAACATGAACGCCAACGAGGTGATCGCCGGCCTCGCCGCCGAGCGCCTGGGCCGACCGGTGCACCCCAACGACCACGTCAACGCGAGCCAGTCCTCCAACGACGTCTTCCCCTCCTCCATCCACGTCGCCGCCGTCGGGGCCGTGCTGGAGGAGCTGATCCCCGCGCTGGAGCACCTGGCGGACACCCTCTCCCACCGGGCCGGGGAGTTCGCCGACGTGGTCAAGGCGGGCCGCACCCACCTGATGGACGCCACCCCGGTCACCCTGGGCCAGGAGTTCGCCGGCTACGCGGCCCAGGTGCGCCACGGCGTCGAGCGGCTGCGCGACGCCCTTCCCCGCCTCGCCGAGCTGCCCCTGGGCGGCACGGCGGTGGGCACCGGCATCAACACCCCCACCGGCTTCGCCGAGGCCGTGGTCGCCGAACTGGCGGCCGACACCGGCCTCCCGCTGACCGGGGCCCGCGACCGGTTCGAGGCCCAGGGTGCCCGGGACGCCGTGGTGGAGACCTCCGGCCAACTGCGCACCGTCGCCGTCTCCCTCACCAAGATCTGCAACGACCTGCGCTGGATGGGGTCGGGACCGCGCACCGGCCTGGCCGAGATCGTCCTGCCCGACCTGCAGCCCGGTTCCTCGATCATGCCGGGCAAGGTCAACCCGGTGGTGCCCGAGGCGGTGCTGATGATCGCCGCCCGGGTGATCGGCAACGACACCACGATCACCGTCGCCGGGGCCTCCGGGACCTTCGAGCTGAACGTCATGCTCCCGGTGATGGGCACCGGCCTGCTGGAGTCGATCCGGCTGCTGTCCTCCGGCGCCCGCCTGCTGGCCGACCGCACCGTGGCGGGCCTGGTCGCGAACACGGACCGCTGCCGGGAGTACGCCGAGTCCTCGCCCTCCGTGGTCACCCCGCTCAACCGGTACCTGGGGTACGAGGAGGCCGCCCGGATCGCCAAGCGGTCCCTGACCGAGCGGATCACCATCCGGCAGGCCGTGATCGACGCCGGCCACCTGGAGCGGGGCACGCTCACCGGGGAACAGCTGGACCGGGCGTTGGACGTACTGGCCATGACCCGGCCCACCGACCCGGAGCCGGGGGCCGGCCGGGCGGGATGAGACGGCGGGATCGGGGTGGGG
>NZ_VKHS01001083.1 GCF_014141525.1 Streptomyces calidiresistens | reverse complement strand
CCGCGGTGCCGTCCCGCCCACGGCCCGGCCCGTTCGCGTGCCCCGGGGTGCCGGGATCGGGGATACCGGGCTCGGGGCCCGTCCCGCCGCCGGTGGAGGGTCCCGGCGCCCCGACCGACCCCCGCACGCGAGCCGCCCCGGCCCCCGCACGGGGCGGGGACCGGGGCGGCTCGCGGAGACCGGGGCGCGGGTGGGATCACTCCACGCCGGCGTAGGAGTGCAGGCTGTCGACGAACATGTTGACGCCGTAGTAGTTGAACAGGAAGCACAGGAAGGCGAAGATCGCCAGGTAGGCGGCCTTGCGGCCCCGCCAGCCCGCGGTGGCCCGGGCGTGCAGGTAGGCGGCGTAGCCGAGCCAGGTGATGAACGACCACACCTCCTTGGGGTCCCAGCCCCAGTACCGGCCCCAGGCGTTCTCGGCCCAGATCGCCCCCGCGATGATCGTGAAGGTCCACAGCGGGAAGACCACGGCGTTGATCCGGTAGGCGAAGCGGTCCAGGCTCACCGAGGAGGGCAGCCGCTCCAGCACCGAGGTCGCCACCCGGCCGGGCGTACCGCCGGCCATGAGCCGGGTCTCGTAGCGGTCCCGGAAGAGGAACGCGACGGTGGCCACCGCGCCCAGGTAGAACATGGCGCCGCAGACGATCGCCAGCGAGACGTGGATCCACATCCACACCGACTGCAGGGCGGGCGGCAGCTGGTCGCTCTCGGTGTACAGGACGGTGACGGCCAGGCCGAGGTCGAGCAGGACCGTGGTCACCAGGGGGAGACCGAGCCAGCGGACGTTGCGGCCGGCCAGCATGAAGCCGAGGAACGCGCCCACCGCCACCACGGAGAAGGTGGTGGAGAACTCGTACATGTTCGCCCAGGGGGCCCGCTGCACGGCGACCGCGCGGAGCACCACACCGCCGAGGTGCAGCAGGAAGGCCAGGACGGTCAGCGAGACGGCGATCCGGCCGTACAGGTCGCCGCGCTCGTCACCGGCCGCGGCGCCGGGTCCGTCGGGAACGTTGTCCCGGCCGACCGAGCCGGAACGGGTGACCACGGTCGGACCGTTCCCGCCGCCGGTCCCGGCGGTGCTCGGGCGCTCCAGGACGGAGGTGGTGCCGCCCCGGCGGACGGCGACCGCGGGGGCGCTGGCGGCGGTGGCCCCCGCCGCGCCGCCGTCGGCCTTCCCCGCGCCGCCGGTGCCGCCGTCGCCGTTCCCCCCCGCGCCGTTGGGGGCGAGGGCGGCGGCGGTGCGGGCGACCCGGCTGCGGCTGCCGAAGGCCCACTCGGTGATGTACGCCAGGAACGCCAACACGTACACGGCCATCGCGGAGTAGACGAGCAGCTTGCCGTAATCGGCGAGCCCGGGATCGGCGTCAAGCATCGCGGGACCTCTCCTTCCGGTTGTGGGTGGGTTCGGCTCCCCCGGAGCCGGGTTCCCCGGCGTCCGCCCGGGGGGCGGGCGCCGGGGAACCC
>NZ_VKHS01001082.1 GCF_014141525.1 Streptomyces calidiresistens | reverse complement strand
GGGGCGGGCGGCGCGGGCGCGGGCAGACCGGTGAGGGCCGTCACCACCGGGTCCAGGGCGGCGCGGATCTCCTCCCCGATGCTGCGGAAGTAGGGGAAGGGCGCCCCGTACGGGTCCTGCACCTCGTCCGCCTCGGGGGTGGGCGCCAGCAGCCAGCCGCGCAGTGCCGCCGCCGCCCGGCCCAGCGCGCGGGCCCGGGCCACCGCCCCGCCCGGCGCCAGGGCGTCCGGCAGGGTCGTGGGGTCGATGGCCCGCACCAGGCGGGTGAACTCCTTCAGGGTGAAGGTGCGCAGCCCCGCGGAGTGTCCCATCGAGATGACGTGCGCCCGGTGGTCCAGGGTGGCGGTCAGCACCAGGTCGGCGGTGATGACGTGCTCGTCCAGCAGTTCGCGGCCGGTGAAGTCCTCGGCGTCGGCGCCGAACTCGGTCAGCACCCGGGCGGCGTGCGCCTCCATCGGCGCCCCCACGTGCCCCCAGGTGCCCGCGCTCTCCACGATCAGCCCGCCGCCGGCCGGGCCCAACCGGTCGCGCAGCGCCTGACGGGTGAGCCGCTCGGTGATCGGCGAGCGGCAGACGTTGCCGGTGCTGACGTACAGGATGCGGAAGGTCGCGCCGCCGGGTATGGCGCCCTCCCCGGCGTCCCCGCCGGCGACGTCCGCCCCCGGGCGCGCCGAACGGCCCCCGGGGACCGGCGGGGGGAAGGGGCCGGCCGCGCCGGGAGCCGGCCCGGGCAGGGTGGGGGCGGTCAATGCGCCGTCTCCAGGTCGGGCACGACCTTCCGCAGTTCCTCCGCGCTCACCGCCCCGGCGCGCAGCAGCACCGGCACCGGGCCGGTGATGTCCACGATCGAGGAGGGCACGGTGTCGGCGGTGGGGCCGCCGTCGAGGTAGACGGCGACCGAGTCGCCGAGCATGTCCATCGCGGCGTCGCAGGTCTGGGGGGACGGGTGACCGGTGAGGTTGGCGCTGGAGACGGCCATCGGGCCGAACTCCTTGAGCAGTTCCAGCGCGATGGGGTGCAGCGGCATCCGCACCGCGACCGTGCCCCGGGTCTCCCCCAGGTCCCAGGTCAGGGACGGCTGGTGACGGGCGACCAGGGTCAGCGCCCCCGGCCAGAAGGCGTCCACCAGCTCCCAGGCCCGCTCGTTCAGGCCGGTGACCAGGCCGTGCAGGGTGTTCGGGGAACCGACCAGCACCGGGGAGGGCATGTTGCGGCCCCGTCCCTTGGCCTCCAGCAGGTCGCCGACGGCCCTGCGGTTGAAGGCGTCCGCGCCCACCCCGTAGACGGTGTCGGTGGGCAGGACCACCAGGTCACCGCGGCGCACGGCGGCGGTGGCCTCGCGCAGGCCGTGGGCGCGGTCGGTGAGATCGGTGCAGTCGTAGCGCCGGGGCATCGCTCGTGCTCCTCGGTGGTGATCGGGGTTGCGGGGCCGCGGCCCCGCAACCCCGCTCACCCCCGAGGAGCACGA
>NZ_VKHS01001081.1 GCF_014141525.1 Streptomyces calidiresistens | reverse complement strand
CCCCCGAGCCCGCCCGGGGGGCCGCCCCCGGCCCGGCTCCGGACGAACCGTCCGTCGATGACCTGCTGGCCCTGGACCGCGAGCACGTGTGGCACCCCTATGCCCCGATGCCCGGCACCGTGCCGCCGCTGCCGGTGACCTCCGCCCGGGGGGTGCGGCTGCGGTTGGCGGACGACACGGAACTGATCGACGGGATGTCCTCCTGGTGGTCGGCGATCCACGGCTACCGCCATCCCGTGTTGGACCGGGCGGCGCACCGGCAGGTGGACCGGATGAGCCACGTGATGTTCGGCGGTCTGACCCACGAGCCGGCGGTGCGTCTGGCGGCTCTGCTGGCCCGGATCACCCCCGAGCCGCTGCGCCACGTCTTCCTGGCCGACTCGGGGTCGGTGTCGGTGGAGGTGGCACTCAAAATGTGTCTGCAGTACCACGTCTCCCGGGGGCGGCCGGGGAAGCGCCGCCTGCTGACCTGGCGGGGCGGTTACCACGGGGACACCTGGCACCCGATGTCGGTGTGCGATCCCGAGGGCGGAATGCACCACCTGTGGTCGGGGGCGCTGCCCCGGCAGGTCTTCGTGGACGCGCCACCCGCCGCATGGGACGAGGGATACGCCCGCATGCTGGCCGAGGAGATCGGGCGGCACGCCGACGGGGTCGCGGCGGTGGTCGTCGAACCGGTGGTGCAGGGCGCGGGCGGGATGAGGTTCCATCACCCCGGGTACCTCCGGGTGCTGCGGGAGGCCTGCGATCGGCACGACCTGCTGCTGGTCTTCGACGAGATCGCCACCGGCTTCGGCCGGACGGGGGAACTCTTCGCCGCCGACCACGCGGGCGTGGCCCCGGACGTGATGTGTGTGGGCAAGGCGCTCACCGGCGGGTACCTGACCCTGGCCGCCACCCTGTGCACACCGGCCGTGGCACGCGGCATCGCGGAGGGGGAGGTTCCGGTGCTCGCGCACGGCCCCACCTTCATGGGCAACCCGCTGGCCTGTGCGGTGGCGCTGGCCTCGGTGGGGTTGGTGCTCGACGGGGGGTGGCGGGCGGATGTCGCCCGCCTGGAGGAAGGGCTGCGAACGGGCCTGGAACCGGCGGCCGGGGGCCCGGGGATCCGGGATGTCCGGGTGCTCGGGGGCATCGGCGTGATCGAGGTGGAGGGCGGCATCGACATGACGGTCGCCCGCCGGATCGCGACGGAACACGGGGTGTGGCTGCGTCCCTTCCGCAATCTGGTGTACGCCATGCCGCCCTACCCGTGCACGACGGACGAGATCGCGGCGATCACCACGGCGATGCGGGCGGTGGCGGAAGGAGCCCGGTCGTGAGCGGGGCGCGTCGTTGGGTGGTGACCGGTACGGGGACGGGCGTGGGCAAGACGGTGGTCACCGCCGCGCTGGCCGCCGCCTGGTGCGCGGCGGGGCAACGGGTGACGGTGGTGAAACCGGCCCAGACGGGGGTGGGTGCCGGGGAGC
>NZ_VKHS01001080.1 GCF_014141525.1 Streptomyces calidiresistens | reverse complement strand
TATAAGAGACAGGGAGCCCCCTCCCCCGGCCATCACACCACCCGAGGAGCCGGAGAGCGGCGGCGGGGAGGAGGAGTCCCCGGAGGAGCCGCTCACCGAGGAGGAGGAAGAGGAGCCCTTCCTTCCCGCCGAGCGGGTGATGCTGGTGAACTCCGCCACGGGGCGCTGCGCGGACATCCCGGCGGACAGGGGCCAGGAGAACGCGGCGATCCTCCCCAACGTCTGCGACACCGGCCGCACCCAGCAACGGTGGGACCTGGATGTCAGGTTCCCCGGTCACGGGCCGGGCGGGGCGTCACTGTTCGTCATCGTCCACTCCAACTCCGGCCTGTGCATGGACCCGCCCGCGTTCGGTGCCGTCCAGGCGGGTACGAAGATCTCCCAGTACCGCTGCATCCCGAAACTCGACGACAACCAGTTGTGGTGGCTCGAACCGCGGGAAGGCGAGGATCACGTGTACCGGATCCGGAACTACGCCAGCAACCACCTGTGCCTGAGCCCCGACCCGCAGGACACCCAGCAGGACGACCTGAAGCTCACCGTGCAGCAGTGCAACAACGAGTTCCAGTGGTGGGAGATCCGCTCGGCGGAGAGCTGACCCGCTTCGGCCGCTCGGTGGGGTGGTCGATCCGGTGGTGGTCCATCCGGTGGGCGGGGTATCCCGCCCACCGGATCGACTACCCGACGGTCGGGGTGTCGGGGCGGCGCCGCGCCGCCTCCGCCTTCACCACCTCGGGACCGTGGGAACGCTCGATACCGGACGAGGTCCCGTCCCCGTGCACCCCATCCCGGATCCGGACCGTGGCGCCGCGGGTCACCAGCGGGGCGGCGTCGTACTCCGGGTACACCGGGAACGGCGCGGTGACCACGACCTCGACGGACGGCTTGAGCTCTCCCCCGATCGCGGGCCAGATCTCCGCGGATGACCGGGAGTCGCCGACCGGACCGACCACCCGCATCCCCACCACCAGACCCAACTCGGCGAGGGAGCCGTGCAGTTCGTGCGGAGGGATGGACTCCCGGGGCAGCAGGGTCGCCAGCACGGCCGACAGCAGGCGGTGTTCGTCCACCGCTTGCTTCGTCCAGGCCGTCACCAGGTAGGACAGCCGCAACCAGCGCGGTGCCTCACGGTATTTGACGATCCTCCGGTCCCCGTCGTGGACCGGGATCTCCCCCTGGCGCCGCCGGCCGGTGTCCTCCCGGATGTCGTACAGATAGACATTGATCACCGGGCCGTTGAGCCGGGCCGACCAGTCGCGGTTCGGCATGTCGAAGGAGACCTCGACGCCGGAGCCGGCCAGGGCACCGCCGTTGAGCAGTCGCCTGAGGGTCTCGTCCACCTCGTGGATCACGTCGTACTCCGGTCATCCGCGGTGCGGGGCCCGTGGGCCCCCGTCCCGGCGAGTGGGTCGGGTCCGTTCCCGGGAGCACCGGGGACGGGCGGGGGGCAGTGTCGCTGCCCGAGGGGGCAC
>NZ_VKHS01000108.1 GCF_014141525.1 Streptomyces calidiresistens | reverse complement strand
GGAGACCGTCCACCTCGCACGGCAGGGCGTCGACACCCGTGTTCTCTCCCCCGGCCCCGCCCCGGAGGAGCCGCCCCGGCGGGTCAGCGGCGGGCGGCGCCGGCGCGCCCGGCGAGCCACTCGTCGAAGGTGCGGGTGCCGCGCGGACCGGGTTCGGTGGGCAGCAGACCGCCCTCCGCCATCTGCCGTCCCGCCCTGCCGAGAGCCGCCAACGGCAGCCGCAGGACGAGGCGCTTCCCGCCCCGGACCCGCACCAGGCGGCGCGCCTGGTCCAGCAGGATCTCCCGCCGCGGCCCCGCCAGGTCCGGCACCGTTCCCGAGGGCTCGCCGGCCACCAGGCCGACCAGGACGTCGGCGACGTCCCGGGTGTCGATCGGCTGGTTGGGCACCCGGGGAACCGCCGCCACCGGCCCCGGCATCGAGGCCATGAACTGCCCCGCGAAGTCGTGGAACTGGGTGCAGCGCTGGATCGTCCACGGCACCGACCCGGTCCGGACCAGCTCCTCCTGCCGCAGTTTGCCCGCGTAGTAGCCGGTCTCCACCCGGTCGCAGCCGACGATCGACAGCAGGAGGTGGTGCCGGACCCCGGCCCGTTCCCCGGCGGCGAGGAGGTTGCGCGTCCCCGCCTCGAAGAACGCCCGGGCCTCCGCCGCCTTCATCGTCACCTTGTTGGCGAGGTCGATCACCGCCTCCACGCCGGCCATCGCCTCCGCCAGGCCGTCTCCCGTCACCAGGTCCACGCCCCGGCTCGGGGCGAGCACCACCGGCTCGTGCCCGGCGGCGGTCAACGCCTCCACCACCGGCCGTCCGACCGTTCCCGTCCCCCCGGCCACCGCCACGCGCATGTCCGTCTCCCTTCGATCCGTCCGGATTTCCCGGCGCCCGCGTCCGTCGCGGTCACAGGAGGGACCGGACGGCGCCCCGGAACGTGACATCCGGTTCCGCCGGGGCCCTCCGGGTCAGCGGCCCGGACCTCCCGACCGCCGGCGCCCCGCCTCGGCGCGCAGGGTCTCCCCGGCGATCGCGGCGCGGTCCCCGGCTCCGGGCGGGGGCGCGAGGGTGATCCCCGCGTCGGTGAGGATGCCGAGATCCAGGGTCCAGGTGACCCGCGAACGCGCCTCCCACACCTCGAAGGCCGCCGCCACGTGCTCCCGGGCCGTCATCCGGTCCATGCCGGTGACCCGGGTCAGATGGGCGAGGGCCCGCTCCTCCAGACCGCGCACCTGCGCGTACCCGAAGTGGGTGACGGTGTGGCAGTCGGTGCACAGGCAGATCAACCGCTTGAGTGTCTGTCGGCGGGCGGGGTGGTCGTACACCCACCGCTCGTGGGCCTCCAACCATCGACGGGCGTCCCGGTCCTCCACCGCGCCACAGATCTCACACCGCATCCCGGCTCGGCGGGTGATCATCCGGCGCAGCCGCTCCCAGTCCCGGGGCGCCACGCAGGAACGGACGTTGGTGAACCAGCAGGTACTGGGCACCAGGTCCACGAAGAGACCGTGCCCGAGGGTCCGATCCTCGCCGGGCAGGAGATCGGGAATGTCCGGGGCCGCCGCCCAGCGCTCCAGCGCGGGGATGCCCGGACGGGGCGCGTACCACCGCTTGGCGCGCGGATCCCAGCGGGCGCCCCCCTTCTTCGCCTCGTCCTTCTCCGCGAACGGAACGTCCAACCACACGCGCTCGCCCACCACACCCTCCCCGGGGCCCTGCTCCGCCACTTCGTCCCTCCCGATTGTCGAGGCCCCGCCCACCGTTGAAAGCCGGGGGAACGACCGTGGCGGAAATGCGGTCGACATCGGCCCCGAACCGACCGGGAGGTGCCGGACCGGTACGGGACACCGCTCCGGAGGACGGCGGCCGGATGGGGGTGCCGGGATCGGGTGCCCCCCGGTGGAGGACGTCGAGGGGCCCCCGGGGCCGTCCGACCCGGGGCGGGTGGGCACGCTTGCAAGCGGGTGCTTGCAATTGTTAGCACGATGCCGCACAGTGGGGTCATGGGATCGTTCGAGGGCGGTGGACTGGGGGCGTTCCTGCGGGAGCAGCGCCGGCAGGCGAAGCTGTCGCTGCGTCAACTGGCCGACGCGGCCGGTGTCTCCAACCCCTACCTCAGCCAGATCGAGCGCGGGCTGCGCAAGCCGAGCGCGGAGATCCTCCAGCAGATCGCCAAGGGGCTGGAGATCTCGGCGGAGACGCTGTACGTCCGCGCCGGGATCCTCGACGAGCGGGTCCGCGACGAGGCGGACCCGGGGGCCGCGCGGGAGCCGGAGGAGTCCGGCGTGCGGGCGGCGGTGCTCGCCGATCCGGGACTCACCGACGAGCAGAAGCAGGCGCTGCTGCGCATCCACGAGGCGTTCCGTCGCGAGAATGCCGCCGGCACGGACGGGGAGAAGCACGACACCGGGCCCCCGCCCACCACACCCCCGACCACGGGAAGTTGAGACCACGGGACCGGCCGCCGGGTGTTCGGCGGCCCGTCCCCGGGAACGGCGCGCCCACCCCGGCCGACGGGCACGGGGACCGGCACACACCCACAAACGAACACCAGTGCGATATCAGCACGCGCAAACCGGGAGGAACCATGAGCGTCACCGAGGACATCCGGAAGAACCTGAACGAGGCCACCCCCCTGTACGTGGTCGCCGGCGCCGCGGACCTGGCGGCCGAGAAGCTGCGGGAGCTGCCCGCCTCGCTGGAGAAGCTGCGCGAGGAGGCGCCCGGTCGGCTGCGCGAGGTGCGCGAGAACGAGCTGCCGAAGCTGCGCGACCGCGCCCGGGAGCTGGCCGAGCAGGGCCGGGAGACGGCCCGCGAGTACGCGGGGAAGGCCCGCGAGACCTACGAGGAGCTGGCCGTGCGCGGCCGGGGCGCCGTGGAGCACTGGCGCGACCGCCGCGAGGAGACCGCCGGGGAGACCACCGGGGAGAAGGCCGACGCCGGGGCCCCCGAGGTCACGGTGGAGCGGATCACCGACCCCGCCGGGGCCTCCGGTGACGGGACCCCCGGCACCGGTGCCGAGGGGCGCTGAGTCCGGTGGCCGCGCGCCGCGTCCCGTCCCGGCGGGACGCGGCGCGGCCGGTCGGTGTGCGGTGGTCGGCCCGGGAACGTTGGGCACCCGACCCGTACCCGGTAGCGTTGAGGGGGACCGACCGGCGGCCCGACCGGTGACCGCCCGGCGAATCGACAGGATGGTGAACGGCGATGCTGTTGGAAGGGTTCTTCTCCCTGATGGGCCTGGTGCGCCTGGGCCTGCTGGTCCTGAGCATTTTCGCCCTGGTGCACGCCGTCATGCAGCGGGAGGACGCCTTCCGGGCGGCCGACAAGAAGACCAAGCCCTTCTGGCTGGTGATCCTCGGTGTGTCGGTGGCGGTGCAGTTGTTCATCCCGGGCTTCCTGCTGCTGGCGCTGGCGGGCACGATCGCGGCGGTGGTCTACATCGTGGACGTCCGTCCGGCCGTCGCGGCGGTCGGTGGCGGTGGCGGCGGCCGGGGTGGCTGGAGCAGCAGCGACGGCCCCTACGGCCCCTACAACGGCGGTCGGTGAGGTTCCTCGCGGAAACCCCCGCGGAAACAGCGTGCGTCGGGCCGTGCCCGGCGCACGCGCACATGGGGGGAAGCGGACGGGCGGGGGCGGGGAGCGGGTTCCCCGCCCCTCGGCGTGTCGAGTGGAAACGATCAAGAAATGATCGCCCCCCGATGTTCAAGCGGGCCCCGGTGCGGGAAATCTCACCTGCGGAAGTGGTGAGCACCGGACTAAATATGCCCTTAGCATCTTCGGGTTACCACCGCCCGATGAATCGCAGAGGACGTCCAGTGCGCTTTCGTATGACGCCCCGGGAAACGGGCTTCCACGACCTCTTCGCCGCGGCGGCGGACAACATCCTCACCGGGTCCAAGCTCCTGCTGGAACTGCTCGGCTCCGACGCCGAGGGGCGCGCGGAGATCGCCGAGCGCATGCGGGCAGCCGAGCACGCGGGGGACGACACCACCCACGCCGTCTACCACCAGCTGAACTCCTCCTTCATCACGCCCTTCGACCGCGAGGACATCTACCGCCTCGCGGCCCGCCTCGACGACATCATGGACTTCATGGAGGAGGCCGTCGACCTCGTCGTCCTCTACCGCATCGACGAACTGCCACCGGGCGTGGACCAGCAGATCCAGGTGCTCAACCGGGCCGCCGAGCTGACCGCCGAGGCCATGCCGCACCTGCGCACCATGGAGAACCTCACCGAGTACTGGATCGAGGTCAACCGCCTGGAGAACCAGGCCGACCGCGTGCACCGCCGGCTGCTGGCCCACCTGTTCACCAACGGCGCCTACGACGCCGTGGAGATCATGAAGCTCAAACAGATCGTGGACGTGCTCGAGGAGGCCGCCGACGCCTTCGAGCAGGTGGCCAACACGGTCGAGTCCATCGTGGTCAAGGAGTCCTGAGGACGGTGACCGGAACCGCCCTGGCGGCGCTGATCGCGACCGCCCTCGCCCTGACCTGCCTGCACGGCTTCCGGGACGCCCCGCACCTGCTCGCCGCCTCCGTCTCCACCCGCGCCCTGACCCCCCGGGTGGCGCTGGTGCTCGTGTGCGTCATGGGCGCGGCGGGTGCCCTGCTGGGCACGGCGGTGGCGACCACCATCGCGTACCGCCTGGTGGACATCGACCCGGGGGGCGCCGGCCTGACGGCGGTCCTGGCCGGAACGACCGGGGCGCTGCTGTGGGCGGGCCTCGCCCGGCGGCTGCGGATGCCGGGGTCCACCTCGCAGGCCCTGATCGGCGGTGTGCTGGGCGCGGTGCTCGCCGGCTCCCTCCTGTCCGACGCCGGCTCGGTGCGCTGGGGCGAGGTCCTGGGCCGGGTGGTGCTCCCCATGCTGCTGGCGCCCGTCGCCGCCCTCGCCGGGGCGTGGGTGCTGATGATCGCCGTCCTGTGGATCTTCCGTCACAGCCGGCCGCGCCGGGTGCAGCACGGCTTCCGGATCGCCCAGTCGGTCTCCGCCGCCGGGACGGCGATGGGCTTCGGCCTGCAGAACGCCCAGAAGACGATGGGCGTGATACTGCTGGGCCTGGTGGCCGCGGACGCGGTGCGGCCGGGCACCGGCGTGCCCTGGTGGGTGCGGCTGACCTGCGCGGCGGCCCTGGTCGTCGGCACCGCGCTGGGCGGCCTGCGCCTGATGAGCCGGACCCGGCGCCGGATCCTGGAGGCGGACCCGCCGCGCGCCTTCGCGGCCGAGGCGAGCACCTCGGTGACGCTGCTGTTCGCCTCCCTGATCCCCGGTGTCCCGCTGTCCCCCACCCAGGTCGCCGCACCGGCGGTGCTGGGCGCCGGCGCCACCCGGCGCCGGCGGTGGACCCGGGCGGTGCGCTCGGGCACCTCGGGCGCCCGGCTGGCCGGTCACGCGCTGACCCCCCTGGCGGCGGCCGGGAGCGGCGCGGTGCTCTGCCTGATCCTGCTCCCCCTCACGGGCTGAGCGCTCCGGGAGGGGCCCCGGACCGTACCGTCGGGGGGGGCGGCGGTCCGGAGCCCGGCGCCCCCGTCGCACGCCGCCCCGGCGGCCGGGGCGTTCCGCGCCCCCGTCGCACGCCGCCCCGGCGGCCGGGGCGTTCCGCGCCCCGGCGGCCGGCCCCGCCGGGGGTGGTCGGCCGGCCCGACCTCCTCCGCGTCCCCTTCCCCGGCGCCCGTCCGGCACCCGACGGCACCCGACGGCACTGTGCGGAGAACGCGACGCGACGCCGGTGCCCGGTCCCCCGCGCGGGGGGTCGGGCACCGGCGTCGCGTCGCGTTTCCGCCCGGCGACCCGGCCGATGCGGCCGGGCCGGCCGGATCAGCCGAAGCGGCCCGAGATGTAGTCCTCGGTGGCCTGCTCGGAGGGGTTGGAGAAGATCCGGTCGGTGTCGTCGATCTCGATGAGCTTGCCGGGCCGGCCCACCGCCTCCAGGTTGAAGAAGGCGGTCCGCTCGGAGACCCGGGCGGCCTGCTGCATGTTGTGGGTGACGATGACGATGGTGAACCGCGACTTCAGCTGGGCGATCAGGTCCTCGATGGCGAGGGTGGAGATCGGGTCCAGCGCCGAGCACGGCTCGTCCATCAGCAGCACCTCCGGCTCCACCGCCGTGGCCCGGGCGATGCACAACCGCTGCTGCTGACCGCCGGAGAGGCCGGCGCCCGGCTTGTGGAGACGGTCCTTGACCTCGTTCCACAGGTTCGCGCCGCGCAGGTTGCGCTCCACGATGTCGTCCAGCTCGGACTTCTTGTAGCTGCCGTTCAGGCGGGGCCCGGCGATGACGTTCTCGTAGATGGACATGGTCGGGAACGGGTTGGGCCGCTGGAAGACCATGCCGACGGTGCGCCGCACCTGCACGGGGTCCACGCCCGGCCCGTAGAGGTCCTCGTTGTCCAGCATGACGCGGCCCTCGACCCGGCCGCCCGGGGTCACCTCGTGCATGCGGTTGAGGGTCCGCAGGAAGGTGGACTTGCCGCAGCCGGAGGGGCCGATGAAGGCGGTCACGGACTTGGGCTCGACGTGCATGCTGATGTCGTCGATGGCCTTGTGGGTGCCGTAGTAGGCGGTCAGCCCGGTGACGTCGATGCGCTTGGCCATGGGATGTGTTCTCTCGCTTCTCTCGATGGCCCTCAGCGGCCGGACTTCGGGGCCTTCCAGCGGGCGATGCCGCGGGCGACCAGGTTCAGGATCATGATGAGCACGATCAGCACCAGGGCGGCGGCCCAGGCACGGTCGTAGGCGGCCTGCGTGCCCAGCGCCCACTGCTCGTAGACGAACAGCGGCAGCGAGGACTGCGCGCCCTCGAAGGGGTTGGCGTTGATCACGTTGCTGCCGAAGACCAGCAGGATGATCGGCGCGGTCTCACCGGCGATGCGGGCCAGCGCCAGCATGACGCCGGTGGTGATACCGCCGATCGCGGTGGGCAGCACCACCTTGAGGATGACCCGCCACTTGGGCACGCCCAGCGCCAGCGCGGCCTCGCGCAGTTCGTTGGGGACGAGCTTGAGCATCTCCTCGGTGGAGCGGACCACGATCGGCATCATCAGGATCGCGAGCGCCAGGGCGCCGGCGAAGCCCGAGTAGCCGAAGCCGAGCATCATGATCCACAGGCTGAGGACGAAGAGGCCGGCGACGATCGACGGGATGCCCGTCATGACGTCCACGAAGAAGGTGATGGCCTTCGCCAGTCGGCCGCGCCCGTACTCCACCAGGTAGACGGCGGTCAGCAGGCCGATCGGGATGGCGATGACGGAGGCCAGCAGCACCTGCTGGAGGGTGCCGAGGATGGCGTGGTAGATGCCACCGCCCTCCTGCCAGGAGAGCACGCCGTTCATCGAGTGGGTCAGGAAGTACCAGCTCACGCCGGGGATGCCGCGGGCGACGGTCTCCCAGATCAGCGAGGCCAGCGGCAGCACCGCGACGACGAAGCTGCTCCACACCAGGCTCGCCGCCAGCCGGTCCACCGCCTGGCGGCGGCCCTCGACGGCGGAGGTCAGGACGAAGGTCGCGACGACGAAGACCAGGGCCGCGATCAGGCCCCACTGGACCCGGCTCTCCAGGCCGCCGAGGAGGCCGACCAGGACGCCGACCGCGACGGAGCCCAGGGCGACGCCGGCCGGTGCCCAGCGGGGCAGCCGGGGGCGGCGCAGGGTGCTCGGACCGGCCGGGACGGGCCCGGTGCCGGCCGGGCCCCCGCCGTCGGGGCCGGCCCCGGCGGCGCCGGAGGTCGGGGTGGGGGCGGGGGCCCGGCCCCGCTTGTCCTTCACGATCTCGCTCATGCCCGGGCCTCCTTCCGGTCGGTGGTGCGGGGGGTGCGGGGGGTGCCGACGGGCGGCAGCGGCGCGCGCATCACACGAAGTCCTTCCGGCGGGCGATGATCAGCCGGGCGGCACCGTTGACCAGCAGGGTGAGCAGGAAGAGCACCAGGCCGGAGGCGATCAGGGCGTCACGGCCCATCGCGCCCGCCTCCTTGAACTGGCTGGCGATGTTCTGGGCGAAGGTGCCGCCGCCGGACTCCAGCAGGCTGATGTTGATCAGGAAGGCCGGGGAGAGCACGGTGGCCACGGCCATCGTCTCGCCCAGCGCGCGCCCGAGGCCGAGCATCGAGGCGCTGATGATGCCGGAGCGGCCGAAGGGCAGGACGGTCATCCGGACCACCTCCCAGCGGGTGGCGCCCAGCGCCAGCGCGGCCTCCTCGTTCGCCTTCGGGGTCTGCTTGAAGATCTCCCGGGTGACGCTGGTGATGATCGGCAGGATCATGATCGCCAGCAGGATGCCGACGGTCATCAGCGAGCGGGCCGGGGAGCCGTCGTAGGAGAAGACGCCGGTCCAGCCGAGGAAGTCGTCCAGCCATTCGTACAGGCCGGTGATGTGCGGCACGAGGAACAGCGCGCCCCACAGGCCGTAGATGATGCTGGGCACCGCGGCGAGCAGGTCCACCACGTAGCCGACGGTGCCGGCGATGCGGCGCGGCGCGTAGTGCGAGATGAACAGCGCGATGCCGACCGCCACCGGCACGGCCAGCAGCATCGCGATGACGGAGCTGACGACCGTGCCGAAGAGGAGCACCGCGATACCGAAGACCGGCGGGTCGGCGTTGGCGTTCCACTCGAAGGTGGTCAGGAAGTTGCCCTCGTTCGCCCGGATGGCCACGACGGCGCGGATGGTCAGGAAGACGGCGATCGCCGCCATGATCACCAGAAGGGTGATCCCGGCCCCCTTGGACAGGCCGCTGAAGATGCGGTCGCCCGGCCGGACGGCGCTGCGCCGCGCCGGCTCGGGCCCCGGTCCCCCGGCGGGCGCCGGGGCGGGGTCGGTGGTGGTGGCGGACATCCGTGGGTCCTTCGGTCTCGGGCGGTGCCGGGCCGGCCCCGGCCCGGTGGGGCCGTCGTCCGGCACGCGGCGGGGCGTGCGGGTCGGGACCGGCGCGGTGTGCGCCGGTGGGCCCGGATCAGGTCATGGCGTCGAGGCGCTCGCGCACCTGCTCGATGATCTCGTCGGGGATGGCGGCGTAGTCGATCCGCGTGATCATCTCCTGGCCCTCCTCGCCGGCGGTCCAGTTGAGGAAGGCCCGGGTGAGCTCCAGGGTCTCCGGGTCGTTGCCCCGGTCGCACATGATCTCGTAGGTGATGAGGACGATCGGGTAGGCGCCGGGCTCGTCGGTGGTGTAGTCGAGTTCCATCGCGAGGTCACCGTCGGTGCCGATCACCTCGCCGGCCGCGATGCCGGTGGTGGCGTTCTCGACGGTGGCGGCGACGGGGTCGCCCGCGCCGGTGTCCACCAGGACGGTGGGGATGTCGTTCTCGTGGGCGTAGGACAGCTCGAAGTAGCTGATGGCCCCGACGTTCTGCTGCACCATGCCGACCAGGCCGGAGGAGCCGTCGGCGGACTGGCCGCCGCGGCCGTGCCACACCTTGTCCGGCTCGTGCGGCCAGGAGTCGGGGGCGGAGGCGGCCAGGTAGGAGGTGAAGTTGTCGGTGGTGCCCGACCCGTCGGAGCGGGAGAACGGGGTGATGCGGGTGTGGGGCAGGTCCGCGTCGGGGTTCAGTTCGGCGATCGCCGGGTCGTCCCAGTGGGTGATGCGCGAGTCGAAGATCAGGGCGAGGGTGTCGGCGTCCAGGACGAGGTCGTCCACGCCGGGCAGGTTGTAGCCGATGGCGACGGGGCCGGCGACCATCGGCAGGTGGATGGCGCGCCCGCCGTCCCGGCACACGGCGCGGGACTGCTCGATCTCGGCCTCCTTCATCCGGGAGTCCGAGCCGCCGAAGGCGGTGGTGCCCTGGAGGAACTCCTGGATGCCCGCGCCGGAGCCGGTGGCCTTGTAGTTCACCTGGCCCTCGTCGCAGTTGGCCATGTAGGCGTTGGCCCACACCTCCATGGCGTTGGCCTGGGCCGTGGAGCCGGAGGCCAGCAGGGTGCCGGGGGGGCCGCACTCGATGGTGTCCGAGGTGTAGTCGACGGCGCCGGGGAGGCCGGTGTTGTCGTCGCTGCCGCAGCCGGTCAGGAGCAGGGCGCCGGCGACCGCGGACACTCCCGCGAGACGGGCACGACTGCGGGTCACGCGCGGAAGCTGCACGGTCGTTCCATTCCTTCCCTCGAACGCATGGGCGAGCCACGAACGTGCCCGCCCGCATCCGAACGTAGGAAGCAGAAGTGAATCGGCCATCCGTCCCAAGTGAACAGAAGATGAACCGGAAGGGTCGGGAAGTTGGACCGCCCACCGATCGTCACCGCGAACGGAGGCGATGTCACTCCCGGTGACCGCCATCCGGGGGCGCGGGGATTCGAGTCGCCCGACACCGGAGCCCATTGTCCCGATATCACCGGGAAAACCCGACCCGGCGAAAGCGAACGGAAAGTGAACCGGGTCACAGTTCCCCCGCTCGGCGGTCACCCCGCGGGCGGGAGGCGCCGAGGGGGCCGGGGCTGTCTC